>CAIYZB010000290.1 GCA_903930545.1 uncultured Alphaproteobacteria bacterium | reverse complement strand
GGCTGAACTCAATTCCTCCCCCGCTGGGGGAGGGGGACCGCGAAGCGGTGGAGGGGGTCAGTCCGGGAGCTGGACGCCCTTTTCTCCCGCCAGATCACGAATGAACTGCCAGGCGACCCGACCCGATCGGCCGCCGCGCTGCTGAGCCCATTGCAGGGCCTTGCGGTCAAGGTCGCGGGTCTTGAGGCCATAACGGGTCGAATAGGCCCGCACGATCTCCAGATAGGTGGGCTGGTCCATGGCCGGAAAGCCGATCCACAGACCAAACCGGTCCGAGACGCTGATCTCCTCTTCGGCATCCTCGGCCGAGGCGATGAGGCCCCGATCCTCCACATGGCCCCTCGGCATCAGATGGCGGCGGTTCGAGGTGGCCACGAACAGCACATTTGGCGGCGGCCCGGAGACTCCGCCCTCCAGGGCTGATTTCAGGGCCTTGGCAGCCTGGGCTCCATCCTCGAAGGACAGGTCATCGCACAGGACGACAAAGCGTTCGGGCCTCTGGCGGAGCATGTCGAACAGGGGGGGCAGGGCCTGGACCTGGTCGCGGTCCACTTCCACCAGTTTCAGATCCGGGTGGTCCGCACTGACCGCCATGAAGCCAGCCTTGGCCAGGGAGCTCTTGCCCGTGCCACGCACCCCCCAAAGCAGGACGTGATTGGCCGCATGGCTCCTGGCAAAGCGGCTCAGGTTCTCAGTGAACCGCGATTTCTGACGATCAACCCCGATCAGGGCCTCCACCGGGAGGCTGTAATCGGAAGCCTGGGCAAAGGCCCCGGTCAGCGGATCATGCCGAAACAGCCTGGCCTGGGCGAAGTCCGGAGCCGGTGATGGGGCAGGGGCCAGGCGCTCCAGGGCGTCGGCAATGCGTTCGAGAACAGATTTCAGCTCTTTGTCCATGACTTGCTGCTTAGCGGGGCCGGGGTTCCATTGCAAAACCGGGGGCGAACGCATAGCTTCCGCCGACCTGAAAAGAGGCACCGCTGCGGTGCCCGCATTCGTCCCTCGGAGAGGCCATGTTCGCCACCCCCGCCTATGCCCAGACTGCCGGCGCTGCTGCCGGCGGCGGGCTTGAAGCCATGCTGCTCAACATCCTGCCCCTCGTGGGCCTGGTGGTGATGTTCTATTTCCTGATGATCCGCCCCCAGCAACAGCGGATGAAGAAGCACGCCGAGACCATCAATTCCCTCAAGCGCAACGACACCGTAGTGCTGAATTCCGGCGTCATCGGCAAGGTCGTGCGGGTCGAGGACAAGGAAGTCGGCCTTGAGATCGCCACCGGCGTGACCATCAAGGTGGTCAAGGCGATGATCTCCGAGGTCCGGGTGCGCGGCGAACCCGCCCCCGCCAACGACTCCAAAGCCTGATCCTGCGGTCGGCGAAAGGCCCCTAGATGATTGCCCCTTCGCGCTGGAAGTCGATCGCCGTACTCCTGTCGGTGATCTTCGGCGTCCTGTTCACTCTGCCGAACCTCCTGCCGGAGGCGGCCCGCAAGGCCTTGCCCGGCTTCATGCCCCACCAGACCCTCAATCTGGGGCTGGATCTGCAGGGCGGTTCCTATCTGCTCTATGAGGTCGACATCACGGCCCTGCGCAAGGAGCGGCTGGTCAACCTGATCGAGGACACCCGCAAGACCCTGCGCGACGAGCAGATCGACTTCACCGACCTCGGTCAGGTGGAGGGCAATGTCTCTGTCCGGATCACAGACCCTGAGGAAGTGAACAAGGCCGTCAACGCCCTGCGCAAGTCCGTTGGTGGGGATCTGGCCGGGGCACCGGGGGGCCGTGAGGTCACCATCAGCTCCGGTGGCGACCAGCGCATCCGTGTTCTCTTCTCTGACGAGGCCGCGGCGGCCCAGGCCTCCAAGGCCGTGGACCAGTCTATCGAGATCATCCGGCGTCGGATCGACGAACTGGGCACCAAGGAGCCCGACATCCGCCGTCAGGGCACCAACCGGATCCTGGTTCAGGCCCCGGGGGAATCCGATCCCGAGAAGCTGAAGAACATCATCGGCCAGACTGCCAAGCTGTCCTTCCGGATGGTGGATGAAAGCGTGCCGCCGGCCGAGGCGGCTGCTGGCCGGGTGCCGCCGGATTCCGAGTTCCTCCCCAGTGAGGATGGCTATGCCGGCGGCTATCTGATCAAGAAGCGCGCCCTGGTCACCGGGGAAATGCTCACAGACGCCCAGCAGGTCTTTGACCAGCAGGGCGGCAATCCCGTGGTCTCCTTCCGCTTCAATGGCCAGGGTGCCCGTCGCTTCGGCGATGCCACCAGCCAGAACATCGGCAAGCGCTTTGCCATCGTCCTCGACGGCAAGGTGATCTCTGCGCCTGTGATCCAGGGGGCCATCACCGGTGGCTCTGGTCAGATCACCGGCAACTTCACGCCGGAGAGCGCCAATAACCTGGCCATTCTGCTTCGTGCCGGTGCCCTGCCGGCCCCTCTGAAGGTGGAACAGCAATCCACCGTGGGGGCCGAACTTGGGGCCGACGCCGTCAAGGCCGGGGCCATTTCCCTGGCCATCGGGGCCGGGGCGATCATCGTCTTCATCATCGCCGCCTACGGCCTTTTCGGGGTCTTTGCGGCCATCGCCCTGATTGTGAACGTGCTGCTGATCTTCGGCATCATGTCCTTTACCCAGGCGACCCTGACCTTCCCGGGCATTGCCGGTCTGATCCTGACCCTGGCTGTGGCTGTTGACGCCAATGTGCTGATCTATGAGCGGATCCGGGACGAGGCCCATGCCGGGCAGGGGCCGATCTCAGCCCTGGAGCACGGCTATTCCCGCGCCCTGGTCTCGATCATCGACGCCAACATCACCAGCGCCATCTCGGCCCTGATCATGTTCCAGTTCGGCTCAGGCCCCATCCGGGGCTTTGCCTGGACCCTGCTGATCGGGGTCCTGACCTCGGTGTTTACGGCTGTGGTCATCACCCAATTGCTGATCGGCATGTGGTACCGCGCCACCAAGCCGAAACAGCTTCCGATCGTTTGAGGTTCGCGATGCCCTGGCCCCTGATCCGCCTGCTGCCGCGTGAGTTCCACTTCAACTTCGTGGGTCTGGCTCCCTATGCGGCGGTCTTTTCCGCCATCCTGATCGTCCTGTCCGGGATCTCATTCGTGACCAAGGGCCTGAACATGGGCATCGACTTTGTCGGGGGCACCCTGATCGAGGTCGAGACCAAGGGCCCGGCGCCGATTTCGGAGCTGCGGACCAAGCTTGCGTCCTTCGGGGGCGAGGATGCCCAGGTCCAGGGTCTTGGCGGACCCAATGGGGCCATGCTGCGTTTCCGAACGGCCGCGGGCGAAGAGATCGCCGTGACCGAGCATATCAAGGACGAACTGGCCAAGACCTATCCGGGCATCCAGTTCAAGCGAGTCGAGGTTGTGGGACCCAAGGTCTCCGGCGAATTGCTGCAGGGCGGGTTCATGGCCCTGGGCATCGCGCTGGCCCTGATGCTGGCCTATATCTGGTTCCGCTTTCAGCTGCAGTTCGGCCTTGGGGCCGTGGTCGCCGTCTTTCACGACGTGCTTCTGACGCTGGGGGTCTTGTCGATCACCCACTTCGAATTCTCCATGACGACCATCGCCGCCCTGCTGACGGTGATCGGCTATTCGATGAACGAGAAGGTCATCACCTTTGACCGACTTCGGGAGAACCTGCGCAAGTACAAGACCACCCCCCTGGGCGAGGTGATCAACAGGTCCGAGAACGAGCGACTGAGCCGGACCCTGATCACCGGCTCCACCGCCATCATGGCCCTGTCCGGGGCCCTGTTCCTGGGCGGTCCGGTCCTCTTCCCCCTGGTCTTCACCATGGTGTTCGGCATCATCGTGGGCACCTATTCCTCCATCTATGTGGCCCTGCCCATCATCCTGCTCTGGGGCGTGAAGCGCGGTGACGAGCCTGCGGAGCCCCTGCGCCCCGCCAATGCCCGCCCCTGATCATGGCCCGAGATGCCCCCTCCATCGATGCCTTCGGCGAGGGGGGCTTTCGCCTGTCCACCGGCCGGCATGAGGGTTCCCTGCTGATCCTGGGGGATACAGCCCGGCCCTGGGCCCCGGCCAGCCTGGCTAAGGTCACCCTGGACAGTCTCGCCGAGGTCCTGGCCGCTGGCCCGCGAGAGGTCGAGTTTCTGCTGCTAGGTGTCGGGCCCACCAACGCCTTGCCGCCCAAGGATCTGCGTCAGGCCCTGCAAAGGGCGGGGATTGGCCTTGAGTTCATGGATACACCCGCCGCTGCCAGGATCTACAATGTCCTGACTGCCGAAGGGCGTCGTCTGGCGGCGGCCCTCATCGCGATCTAGGCTCCGCGACAAAATCGCCCTATAGGTTCTGGCTTAGGGTAGGAATCTTTGGGGCAATACGCATGGCCGGTCTTCTTTCCAATCTTCGCAACACGCTGATCGTCAGTGCCGTCCTGGCTCTGATCCTGATCGCGAGCTACAAGGTCCACTACGGCGCGGCCGACACAATCTTCTGGCAGGGCGTGTTCCGCTGGATGCACACCGTCTTCGGCATCCTCTGGATCGGCCTTCTCTACTATTTCAACTTCGTCCAGATCCGCAAAATGCCGGAAATCCCGGCAGAGCTGAAGCCGGCGGTCTCGAAATACATCGCTCCTGAAGCCCTGTTCTGGTTCCGCTATGCGGCCCTGTTCACGGTGATCATGGGCATCATCCTGGCCGTCAGCCGTGGCTATCTGGTCCAGACCCTGACCCTTGGGGCCTCTGAAGGCTTCGCCGTGCCGCAGCACACCCTGATGGGCTTTGGCATGTGGCTGGGCCTGATCATGTTCTTCAACGTCTGGGTCTTCATCTGGCCCGCCCAGAAGATTGCCCTGGGCATCGTTGACGGGGATGCGGAAGCCAAGGCCAAGGCCGGGCGCACCGCCATGCTGTTCTCGCGCACCAACACCCTGCTGTCGCTGCCGATGCTGGTGACCATGACCATGACCCAGACCATCTTCGGCTGAGATCAGGTCCATTGATTGAGGGAAGGCCCGCCCTTGCCGGCGGGCCTTTTCATTTGAAACATGTCTCAAGAACCCGATCCCAACGACCTTGATGGCCTGATCCGGCGGGTGGACCCCGACCGCTGGATGTCCAGCCGCTTCATCGCTGACGGGGCTGACAGGGCCGATGTCATTACCCTTTATGCCTTCGACCACGAACTGGCCCGGGCACCAAAGGTCGCCTCCAACCCCCTGATCGGCGAGATCCGGCTGACCTGGTGGCGGGAAGTCCTGGACGAAGTCGAGGCCGGCAAGGCCGTGCGCCAGCATCCCACAGCCCTGGCCCTGGCCGAGCTGATGTCCCGCCAGGGGCTGGATCGCGGTGCCCTGGAGGCCTTGATCGATGCCCGCTATCGGGAACTGGATGCCGAGCCCATGACCCTGGACGAGGCCATGGTCTGGGCACGGGAGACCGGGGGTGGGGTGGCGGCGATTGCAGCCAGTCTGCTGGACCCGGCGGCTGAACCTAAGCTGGCCCGAGCTGGCGGAACGGCCTGGGCTATCGGCCGGCTCATGCGCACTGCGGGGCTCTCGGGGCCCGAGGCCATGGCGGCGCTGAAGTCTGAACGTCTAGCAGCCCGGGGCCTGTCAGCGGCAGCCTTTCCGGCCATCGCTCATGCGAGCCTGGCACCTGACGGGGGCAGTGACCTGTCCCGCCAGGGCCGGCTTGTCTGGGCTGTGCTGAGGGGCAGGATCTAAGGGATAAATCCCGCCCCACGGGGCCCAGACGCTCCGACAGAGGTCGGACTGTCCGGGAGCCGTCGATCCCTCCGCAGTGATCGACGACCCTGGTCAGCCCTTACTTCTGGGGGGGAGGCGTAACGATCACGGTAGAGCCACCAGTGGCACCCTTGGCCCCTTTCTCGCCCGTAGCGCCGGTGTCGCCCGTGCTGCCGGCATCGCCGGTGGCACCGGTGTCACCGGTATAGCCAGTGGCCCCTGTGGTGCCCGTAGCACCTTCTGCACCGGACATGCCGGTCGCCCCCGTCTCACCCGCCGGACCGGCGGGTCCAGCCACGGGGGCTGCGGGTTCGGCCGGAGCCGGGGCGGGGTTGTTGTTGCAGGCGCTAAGGGCGAGGGCAGCGGCCACGAGGGCTGCCGTAGTGAGAGTCTTCATGGTCGCGATTCCTGTTCCGGTGTCTGGCCAGCCCCGGCTCGGCCGGACGCGGACCGGTGGCCATGCGCGACCACCTTCAACAGAATAGAACGCCGGGGGCGGGTCAGGGTTCCCACCCCCGATACGTCATCAGACGGCCTCGACCTCGGCCAGCTTTGCGCCCTGCCAGGTGGCAAGATCGGACAGGGCTCGCTCGCCCACTGCCAGCTTCTTGTTGCGGCTCTTTTCCTTGGCCCCAAGGCGTCGGCCTTCGCCATCGCGCTTGATAACCTCGACGGGGGGTAACAGGCCGTAATTGATATTCATTGGCTGGAAGCTGCCCTTGACGCCCTCCAGATGCCCACCGGTGATGTGACCCACCAGAGCCCCAAGGGCCGTGGTGGCGGGCGGAGCAGTGATGGGCTGGCCCAGACGCTCGGCGGCCGCCAGGCGCCCGGCAATGAGGCCGACAGCGGCGCTTTCCACATAGCCCTCGACCCCGGTGACCTGACCGGCAAAGCGCAG
>CAIYZB010000289.1 GCA_903930545.1 uncultured Alphaproteobacteria bacterium | reverse complement strand
GTCATCCCCCACGCAGCAGACGTTCTGGCGCTTCTGGCCCAGCAGGCGCAGCCAGAGATACTGGGCGACATTGGTGTCCTGGTACTCGTCCACCAGCAGATAGCGGAAGCGCTCGTGATAGTCGGCCAGGACGTCCGGGTGACCCATGAAGATAGTCAGGTTGTGCAGCAGCAGGTCGCCGAAGTCGCAGGCGTTCAGGACGCGCAGGCGCTCCTGATACATCCGGTAGAGGGCCTGACCCTTGTTATTGGCAAAGCCCGCGCTTTCACCGGCGGGCAGGCGATCCGGCGTCCAGCCGCGGTTCTTCCAGTGATCGATGAGGCCGGCAAAGGTCTTGGGGGTCCAGCGCTTGGCGTCGATGTTCTCGGCCTCCAGCACCTGCTTGATCAGGCGTTCCTGATCGTCGGTGTCGAGGATGGTGTAGTTGGACTTCAGCCCCACCAGCTCGGCGTGGCGGCGCAGGATCTGGGCTGCGATGGCGTGGAAGGTGCCCAGCCAGCGCAGACCCTCGGCCTGGGGGCCGATGATGTGGGTGATCCGCTCGCGCATCTCCCGGGCCGCCTTGTTGGTGAAGGTCACCACCAGCAGTTCCCAGGGCCGGGCCTTGCCCGTGGCCAGGATGTGGGCAAGCCGGGTGGTCAGGACCCGGGTCTTGCCTGTGCCGGCCCCCGCCAGGACCAGGACCGGGCCCTCGGTCGCCTCCACAGCCTGACGCTGTTCCGGATTGAGGCCGGACAGGTAGTCGGGCCCGGCCATGCGGGCCAGATCACTGATGCGGGGGGCGGGGGGCGAGTCAGAGGACATTGGAACAGATGTAGCACAAAGCGGCGGAACGGGACCGTCCCGCGCAGCAAATCCTGCTGGCCTAGCGGGTCTGGCTGAAGGTGAGGGCGGCCACACGACAGGCTGAGGCCAGGGGGCCTTCGCCCCGGCGCTCGTCCAGTTCGCCGATCAGATTGGCGAGGGTGAGCCCCCTCTGCAGGGCCATCGCCTCAAGCACCGCCCAGAACTCGGGTTCCAGGGCCATGGAGGTGGCATGGCCGGACAGGAGGATGGAGCGCTTTTTCAGGCGGGGCATGCTTCAGTCGTGGGCTGAAATCATTCTGCAATCAACCTTCGGCTAATTGCAGCAAGGGCACTTGAAAAAAGATGACGCCGTCGTCATTTTCCATTCGAACAGTGTTCACCGCCAGACCCTTGCGAGTTGATCCATGAGCCTGACCGCCGAATTTCCCCAGACCGTTCGTCCCGAGCCCACCTTCGCCGCGCCGAAGCTGGAATGGGGTGCCGCCCTTAAGGCCCTGCGGCGCCTGCTGAATGACAAGGAAGATACCGGTCAGGTCTTCGAGATCATGCGGGCCCTGAACGGCACCTCGACCCGGGATGGCTATATCCAGCTGCTGCGCACCCCGCGGGGCGGACGTCTGGCCATGGAGGCCCGTGAGCTGGCCCCCAAGCTGATGGATGATGCCTGGCTTGACGCCTTTGCGCCGGGCACGGTCGGGGCGACCTATCGCGAGTTCGTCCGCAGTGAAAACATCTCCGCCGAGGGTCTTGCCGAGGTCAGCCGCGGCAAGGATGGCGAAGTCGAGATCCAGCATCCCTATGCCTGGTTCGGCCGCCGCACCCGCGATGTCCACGACATCTGGCACATCCTGTCCGGCTATCACCGCGATGCCCTTGGCGAGGCCTGTCTCGTGGCCTTTTCCTATGCCCAGACCAAGGGCCTGGGCTGGGCGCTCATCGCGGTCGGGGCCTCGCTTCGCACCCGCAAGAGCGCCTATCCCTATACCAAGGCCATCTGGCAGGGATATCAGCGCGGCAAGGCCGCCAAGTGGCTGCTGGGTGAGGACTATGAGTCCCTGCTCAATGAGCCGCTGGACGCAGCCCGTGCGCGGCTGAACATCACGCCGGCCACCATCTACAACTCGATCCCGAAGGAAGCCCGCGACAGCGTGCCCGGCCAAACTGCCTGATCTGGCGGCCTGATCAGTCGGGGTCCCGGCGCTTGCCGTCGAGATCCCGCGCGGCCTTTTCGGCCTCAAGGCGGGACTTTGTGGTCTCGGCCTTTGGGCGACCGAATTTCACACGATTTTCAGAGGCTTCAGCGCGAGCCTTGGCTTGCTCGCGCGCCTTGCGGGCCTTGTTTAGATTGACCACCGTCATGGGGCCGACCTGAGGGTCAGGCCTCGACGGGTTCCAGGACGCGGGGCGTTTCCGTCGCCGTGGGCGGGACTGGGGCTTCTGCGATCACCGGGGCGGCGGGAGCCGGGGTCTCGGAGGCGGTATTTTCGGGCAGGCGAAACGGGAACATGGGGGAGGCTCCGTGTCTGGAGCCGCTGATATAGTGCGGCGCAGCAGGAAAACCTCATGAACCTTTGGCCATGTTTGCTGCGCCGCACCATATTGCTCAGAAGTGTGGCTATTTCACCTCAGCGCAGAAGCGCTGGATGCGGCCGCAGGCATCTTCGAGGACCGCATTGGAGGTGGCGTAGCTGATGCGGAAGAAGGGCGAGAGGCCGAAGGCCGCCCCGAACACCACCGACACGCCTTCGGTTTCCAGCAGTTCCACGGCGAAGTCGGCGTCGCTGGTGATGACCTTGCCTGAGGGCGCGGTCTTGCCGATCAGCTTTTCCACTGACGGATAGACATAGAAGGCGCCTTCGGGGGTCGGGCAGTGGATGCCATTGGCCTGGTTGAGCATGGAAACCACCAGGTCGCGGCGTTCCTCGAACAGCTTGGCATTAGGCTTGATGAATTCCTGGGTGCCGTTCAGGGCCTCCACCGCCGCCCACTGGGAGATGGAGGAGGGGTTGGAGGTGGTCTGGCTCATGACCTTGGCCATGGACTTGATCAGGGCCTCGGGACCGGCTGCATAGCCGATCCGCCAGCCGGTCATGGCATAGGCCTTGGACACCCCGTTCATGGTCAGGGTGCGGTCATAGAGGGCCGGTTCCACCTGGGCGATGGTCCAGAACTGGAAGTCCCCGAACACCAGGTGCTCGTACATGTCATCCGTCAGGATCCAGACATGGGGATGGCGCAGCAGGACATCGGCAATCGCCCGCAGTTCAGCCTTGGTATAGGCCGCGCCGGAGGGGTTGGACGGGGAGTTGAGGAAGACCCACTTGGTCTTGGGCGTGATGGCGGCCTCGAGGTCCGCAGGCTGAAGCTTGAAACCGGTCTGGGCCGTGGTGGCCACGGCCTTGGGCTCTCCACCGGCCAGCAGGACGATGTCCCAGTAGCTGACCCAGTAGGGGGTCGGGATGATGACCTCGTCCCCGGGGTTCAGGGTGGAGATCATGGCGTTCCAGATCACCGGCTTGCCGCCCGGCGAGACGTTCACCTGGCTGGTCTTGTAGGTCAGGCCGTTCTCGCGCTGGAACTTGCCGACAATGGCTTCCTTCAGCTCAACAATGCCGTCGACATTGGTGTATTTGGTCTTGCCGTCGCGGATCGCCTGGATGGCGGCTTCCTTGATGTTTTCCGGTGTGTCGAAGTCGGGCTCGCCGGCGGCGAGGGAAATCACATTCTTGCCCTGGGCTTTCAGTTCGCGGGCTTTCGCGTCCGCCGCCAGGGTGGCGGAGGGCTTCACGCGAGACAGCGCAGCGGATTCAAGCGACATGACGGGTATCTCCCGGCCAGGGTTCAAGGGATGCCGGGGTTTAGCCCAAGGGGCGTCAAAGGCAAGACCGGCTTAGCCGCCGATGATATTGCTCGAACTGACTGTGGCCAGGGTGCGACCCGTCAGGATCACGCAGCCCTCGATCCCATTCAGGACATTGCCATCGGTATTGGCGAAGATCACCACGTCGCTTGCGACCTGGACCCCGACATAGCGGATCGAGGCCGAGGTGAAGATCCCGGCCACGGTTGCGAGGGCTGAATTGAAGTTGGTGTCAGGGATCTCGATATAGTTGGCGGCGCTGGCCGCGGGGGCACCCGAACCGAACTGGATCGTGTCTTCCACATCCCAGTCGGTGATCCGATCGGCCTGACCGAGGTTTGCGCCGGTGTCTCCGCTGCCAAAATGGAAGAGATCCGCGTCGCTTCCGCCGGTCAGGGTATCGGCTCCGGCTCCACCGGACAGGGTGTCGGACCCGGCTTCCGCAAAGAGCAGGTCATTGCCGGAGCCGCCAAGCAGGCTGTCATTGCCGAGATTGCCGTTCAGAAAATCGCTGCCTGCGCCGCCGGACAGGGTATCGTTTTCCTGGCCCCCAAGCAGGGTGTCATTGCCATTGCCGCCGGAAAGGGAGTCTGCCCCGCGATTGCCCTGGGCGAAATTGGTCCCGTCGCCGGTGGAGAGGCTGTCATCCCCCTGGCCGCCATAGAGGGTGTCGTTGCCAAAGGTGGCGACAATGGAGTCATTGCCCTGATTGCCCTGGAACAGGTCGTTGCCGCCGCCG
>CAIYZB010000288.1 GCA_903930545.1 uncultured Alphaproteobacteria bacterium | reverse complement strand
GCAAACAGCCGTCTCCGAGCCAACGCTGAAATCGACCCGCGCCAAGGCCCCGCCGGAGGTGTCGCCCGAGACACCGGCGCCGCGCACCAGGGTCTTGACGCCAAGACGCGCCAGAGCGGCCCCAAGTTGGGCCGGCAGGGCGTCGCGCGCCGGCAGGCCAAGGCCCGCCGTGATCGAGTCGCCCAGCATGGTGATCACCGGCGGCCTGTCGCGCGCCCATGCCCTCGAACCCAGGAGGCTCCCGCCCAATCCAATAAATGCCCCACGTCTGGTAGGACTAGGTCGTGCGATTGTTGTCATGGGTTCCTATGTGGGGCTGTGCTGGCCCAGTTTAACGCACCAGACAAGGAAACCTAATGTCCGCTGACGTCGCGCCGCTCGTCCTTTCGTCGGTGACCCTGACCCTGCCCTCCACCGCAGGCCCTGTGAACATCCTGCGCGGCGTCGACCTGCGTGTGGCGGCGGGTGAGCGCGTGGCGATCATCGGACCGTCGGGCTCAGGCAAGTCGTCGCTGATTTCGGTGGCTGCGGGACTGGAGCGTCCGACCTCAGGAACCGTCAATCTGTTCGGTCAGGACCTGGCCAGGCTGGATGAGGATGGCCGCGCCCGCCTGCGCCGGGGACGCGCAGCCCTGGTGTTCCAGAGCTTCCACCTCCTGCCCAACATGACGGCCGAGGAGAACGTCGCTGCGCCGCTGGAAATCGCCCGCACGGCCAATGCCCTGCCGACCGCCCGCGACTGGCTGGCCAAGGTCGGACTGGCCTCGCGCCTGACCCACTATCCCCACCAGCTTTCTGGGGGAGAACAGCAGCGCGTCGCCCTGGCCCGCGCCCTGGCGGCGCGGCCGATCCTGCTGTTTGCCGACGAACCGACCGGCAATCTTGATTCCAGCAATGCCGGATCGGTGGCTGACCTGATGTTCGCCCTGGTGGCCGAGTGCGGCGCGGCCCTGGTGATGGTTACCCACGACACGGTTCTGGCCGAGCGCGCCGACCGCATCGTCCGCATGGCCGACGGCAAGGTCGAGGTTGCCGCGTGAGCTCCCTCTCTTTCCGTCTCGCCGCCCGCGAGCTCCGCTCGGGTGTGCGGGGCTTTGGCATCTTCCTGGCCTGTCTCGCCCTCGGTGTCGCAGCCATCACCGCCGCCGGCTCAACGGCCGAGGCCTTCCGTCAGGGCCTGGCCTCCCAGGCGCGCGAAATCCTGGGCGGCGATCTTTCGGCCTCGGTGGAGAACCGTGATTTCACACCGCAGGAGCGCACGGCCTTCGCGCGTCTGGGGACGGTGTCCTATACCTCTCGCGTGCGGGTGATGGCCCAGGCGCCGTCGGGCGACCGGCGACTGGTGGACCTGCGGGGCGCAGACGGGCTCTATCCCCTGGCCGGCAAGGTCGAGCTGGCCGGAGCGGCCAGCCTGGCCGACGCCCTGGCGACCCGCGACGGCCTGCCCGGCGCGGCGGTCGAACCGGCCCTGCTCGATCGCCTCGGCCTGAAAATCGGCGACCG
>CAIYZB010000287.1 GCA_903930545.1 uncultured Alphaproteobacteria bacterium | reverse complement strand
CTCGTGATCGATCCCCTGACCCAGCCCGATCGTCTGGCGCGACTGGTGGAACAGACCCGCCGCGATCCGGGCCAGCTTGGCGCCGGTGAGGTTCTGGACCAGCTCATTGCCCGGGTCTTCGCCCCGGCGACGGGACGTCAGGGCGAGATTGCCCGCAGGGTCCAGACCCGTCTGGTGCTGAATCTGGCGGCTACAGCCCGCAAGCCTTCGACCTCACCGGCGGTGGCGGCCTTGGCGGAGGGCCGCCTTCAGACCCTGGCCGTCCAGCTGAAAAAGGCCCCGAAGGCTGATGCCCCGGATCGGGCCCATCGCCTCTGGCTGGCCAGCCTGATCGCCGATCCCGCCGAACTGGCCCGCCATGTGGAGACCCGCCCTGAAACCCCGCCGGGCATGCCCATCGGCGGGGAATAGGGCCTAGGCCATCAGCCTGCCGGCCAGGCCGTCCTCGATCATGGCGATGGTGCGATCCAGACCGAAGATGGCGGCGAAGGAGCCGAAGCGGGGGCCCTGGCTCTGGCCGAGCAGGACCTCGTAGAGGGCCGTGAACCACAGGCGCAGGGGCTCAAAGCCTGCGACCTTGCCGGATTCATAGACCTCGTTCTGGATCAGCTCTGCATCCTGGCAGCCGGCGGGCAGGGCCGTCAGGCGCGCCACCAGATCCTCCATGGCCGTCCGCTCGGTCTCGGTAGCCGCGCGGAAGGTCTTGGAGGGCTTCACGAAGTCCTCGTAATAATTGATCGCATAGGCCGACATCTGGTCCAGCAGGGGCTCGCTGGCCGGGGTCGCGCCGGGGATATAGCGGCTGATGAAGCCCCACAGGATGTCCTTGGTGGAGGCATCCGCCGCCGAGACCAGGTTCAAAAGCAGGGAGAAGGTCACTGGCGACCCGGCTTCCGGCGGGGCACCGCGATGGACGTGCCAGGCGGGATTGTCCAGCTGGGGGGCGTTGCCACCCTCCTCACGCTTGCGATTGAAGCTGTCCAGCTGCTGCAGATATTCGTCCGTCGCCTTGGGGATGACGTCGAAATAGAGCCGCTTGGCCGACTTGGGCGACTGATACATGTAATAGGCCAGGCTCTCGGGCGTGCCGTAGCGCAGCCACTCCTCCATGGTCAGACCATTGCCCTTGGTCTTGGAGATCTTCTGGTTGTTCTCGTCCATGAAGAGTTCGTAGTGGAACCCGGCGGGCGGGGTGCCGCCCAGGACCTTGCAGACCTGGTTTGACAGCCGCACGCTGTCGATCAGGTCCTTGCCGCTCATCTCGTAATCCACCTCAAGGGCGGTCCAGCGCAGGGCCCAGTCCGGACGCCACTGCAGCTTCACATGGCCACCCGTCACCGGGACCTCGGCAATGGACCCGTCCTCATCGCGGAAGCTGATGGTGCCCCGGTCGAGATTGCGCCCCAGGGTCGGCACATAGAGCACACGGCCGGTGGTGGGGCTGATGGGGATGAAGGGCGAATAGGTGGCCCGGCGCTCCTCGCCCAGGGAGGGCAGCATGATCTTCTGGATCGCGTCAAAGCGCTCCAGGGTCTTCAGCAGGGTCGCGTCGAACCGGCCCCCGCGATAGCAGTCGGTTGCCGAGGTGAACTCGTAGTCAAAGCCGAAGCTGTCGAGAAAGGCCCTGAGCCTGGCATTGTTGTGGGCCCCAAAGCTGTCATGGGTGCCATAGGGGTCTCGGACCACGGTTAGGGGCTTGTCCAGGTCCTCGGTCAGGAGCTCGCTGTTTGGCAGGCCCGGGGGGACCTTGCGCATGCCGTCCATGTCGTCGCTGAAGGCAATCAGCCGGGTCGGGAAAGCGTCATCTGTCAGGGCCTTGAAGGCCAGGCGCACCATGGTGGTGCGGGCCACCTCGCCGAAGGTGCCCAGATGGGGCAGGCCAGACGGGCCATAGCCGGTCTCGAAGACCACAGCCCTGCCCAGGGCTTCAAAGGTCTTGACCGCCTCATCGGCCTTGCCGGCCAGGATGAGGGTCATGGCGGTGTCCCGCTCGGCGTCGCTCAGGCGCAGACGCAGGATGCGCTCCAGAAGCAGGCGGGCCTGCTCGAAGGGCCAGGACTTGGCCTCGCGGGCAGAGGCGGAGAGACCTTGGAGGGAGGACTGTGACATGGTTGGGGCGTTAGCGGCCATTGGCCCGGGCCTCAAGCCTGATTTGTGATCGAGAGGTCGCACGCCTGTCACGGATCCCACGGAAAAGACCCCATGACCCATGTTTCCCGTCTCATCCTGGCCCTCGGTGCCGTCCTGCTGCTCCAGGCCTGTTCGAAGCCTGAGGTGCCCTCGGCGCGGACCACAATCCGCTTTTCCATCATGGCCAGCGAGGGCCGCCAGACCCAGATGGAGGTTTGGGGTCCCTTCCTGGCGGACATGGAGAAGGGCACGGGTCTCAAGGTGGAGCCCTTTTTCGGCACCAACTACACCTCCCTGATCGAGGCCATGCGGTTTCGGCAGACCGATCTTGGGTGGTTCGCCAACCAGTCGGGGCTCGAGGCTGTGCGCCGGGCCAATGGCGAGGTCTTTGCCCGCACGGTGAAGCCCAACGGCCAGGATGGCTATCAGGCGGTCATCCTGGTGAAGAAGGGCTCGGGCCTGACCCTGGATCGCCTGCTCAAGTGCGACGGGACCCTGAATTTCGGGATGGGGGATGCCAAGTCCACCTCCGGCACCCTTGCGCCCATGACCTATCTGTTTGCGCCCCGGAACATCGATCCCAATCGCTGTTTCAAGACCCTGAGGTCCGCCAATCACGAGACCAACCTCTTTGCGGTGGCCAATGGGCTGGAGGATGCCGCCACCAACAATACCGCCTCCCTGGAACGCATGACCGCCCAGACGGGGGAAAAGGGTCGCAAGGCCGTGGGTCAGGTGGAGGTGATCTGGACCTCTCCCACCATTCCGGAAGACCCCATGATCTGGCGTCGAGACCTGGAACCCGAGATCAAGGCCAAGGTCGCGGCCTTCATCTTCAGCTATGGCACTGGAACGGGTCCGGAGGCGGAACGCCAGCGCAAGGTCCTGGAGGGCATCCAGACGGCCCCCTTCCGCAAGGCCGATGACAGTCACCTCGTGCCGGTGCGCACCATGGAGGCCACTGCCGCCCTGATCGAGGCAAAGAATGCCGGCAATGCCGCCGGGATTGCAGCGGCCGAGCAGGATCTCGCCGATATCAAGGCCGGCAAGGCCCTGGCGCGCTCGGTCCCCTAACTGCCCGCCAGAAGGAAGTGGCCGCGAATGGCGGCCACGGGGGAGGATCTGGCCTCCTGCCAGGCCTCGACATGGACATTGGCCACCCGGCGTCCCAGCTTTCGGACATCGGCCCGGGCATAGGTGGTGAGCGCCCGGCCGGGCCGCAGATATTCGATGGTCACGTCGATGGTCTTGGGCAGCTTCATCTCGGTAGACAGGACCGAAAGCTGGGCCAGGGCTGTCATTTCCATGAAGGCCCCCAGGACCCCGCCATGCAGGGCCGGGAGGACCGGATTGCCGATCAGATGCGGGGAAAAGGGCAGGATAGCGGTCATCTCGTCACCGGCCAGCTCGGCCTTCATCCCCAGGAAGCGAATATAGGGCACCGAGGCCAGGAAGGCCTGGAGGCGGGCGTCGGGGCTGTCGCTCATCGTGCTGTGGCCCTGTTGAGGAAGAAAGCCGCCTGGGCTGTGGCCACCGGATCGTCCGGATTGCCGTCATGGGCGATGGCGCGGACAAAGCCGATGGCGTGGGTGTGCTTGTAGCAATGGGCTTCCGCCGTCACCGACGCCCCTGGGGCCGCCGGGCGCATATAGTCGATGCGAAGGTCCAGGGTCGCCGTGGAAAACGAGCCCTCGGTCCCCATTGCGGCGGCGGAGCCGACAGCCATGCCGCAGCAATGGTCGAGCAGGGTGGTGACCACGCCACCGGCAATCACCCCGGTGGCAGGATCGCCGACCAGATCTTCCCGAAAGGGAACCCGCATCACGCCCCGCCCTGGGGAAACCGAGATCATTTCCAGGCCGATAGCCTGGGCCTGTGGGACGGAGTTCATGCCCAAGGACATGTCGGGGAGGCTGGGATCAGACATGACCACCGATGTGCGTCATGGCTCAGGCGGGGTCAATCGTCTCGGCTGGCCAGAAAGGGCAGGAGGGCTTCCAGCAGGTTCCCGCCCCCGAACTTCAGACCCAGGGCCACCCCCGCCCGGCGACCGGCCTCCAGGTCGGCATCCTTGTCCCCGACCATGACGGATCGGGTCAGGTCCACGGGCCATTGGGCGATGGCCTCAAGCAGCATGCCGGGATTGGGCTTGCGCCGGGGCGGGTCGGGATGGCGATAGGCCTCGACCTCCGCCTCGGGGTGATCGGGACAATGATAATAGGCATCAACCCCGGCCCCCACCCTGGCCAGCTCGGCCTGCATATGGGCGTGAAGGACCGCGACATCGGCCTCGGTGTAGTAGCCGCGCCCGACCCCGGACTGGTTGGTGACCACAAAGACCCACCATCCGGCGGCCTTGAAGGCGGCAATGGCCTCCCGGGCGCCCGGAATCCAGACAAAGTCCTCGACCCGGTAGACATAGCCGGGGTCCTCATTGAGTACGCCGTCGCGATCGAGGAAGAGGGCAGGGCGGGGGGTCAGATCAGTCTGGGTCACAGGTCCAGCCTATAGCTTTCCGGGGCGCATCGCGCGACTGTTTCGCAATCGGCCGGGGCCAGTCTATGGTCCCAGCTCCACACTGACCCAGAGGTTGCCTTGGCTGCTTCCGACACTGTTCCCGTCCTGGCCCTTGAGGGGCTGAAGGTTGATTTCGACACCCATGACGGGGTGGTCAATGCGGTGCGCGGGGTCTCCTTGACGGTCAACCGGGGCGAGGTCCTGGGCGTGGTCGGCGAGAGCGGCTCCGGAAAGAGCCAGACCTTCATGGCGGTCATGGGCCTCATGGCCCGCAATGGACGGGTCAGTGGCTCGGCCCGCTTCAAGGGCCAGGAGCTGATCGGGCTGAAGATGG
>CAIYZB010000286.1 GCA_903930545.1 uncultured Alphaproteobacteria bacterium | reverse complement strand
GGGGGACGTCAGGCGTCTCCCTCAGTCACCCATTCGGGTGACAGCTCCCCCCAAGGGGGGAGCAATTGATCTCGGGTCTAAAGGCCGACCGAAATGGACTTGCCGCCCCGGATCTCGACCCTCCGCATGACGGCCATGTCCGACCCTCGCGTGCCGGCTACAGGCTTGGCCACCGTGATCAGGAACCAGGCTCCATTGGGCAGGCCCGTATAGGAAAACCGGTCATTGGCGTCGCAGGTCGTGCGGCGGACAAAGGCTGAATAGTCGCCGGAAGGGGCCGAAGGGGTCCGGGCACGCACCTCATCCGCGGGCAGGGCCGCCCGGTCCGGGGAATTGTAGAGAATGGTCATGCGCCGCCGCGACCACAGGGTCTCTGGCGTCAGGACCACGCCTGCCCCTGAGCAGGTGTAACGCCCACCCTCTGGCCCGCGATAGGCCAGCTGGCCCTCGATCCGTCCCTTGCCCGGCACCGCTGACCAGGAGAAGTCGCCGGGCCTGAAGACGCTGGCACTGGGCGGGGTCGCATTGGGCGGGGCCGGGACTGAACCCGTGGTCTGACAGGCGGCGAGAAGGCCGGTGGACACGACCAGGGCGGCAAGGCTGAGGGCTCGGGACATGACCCATAATAGGCCAGTCGCCCCCTTTCGGCCAAGGGCCAGTTCAGTCGTCGCTGCGAACCGCGCCGCGTCTGGATTTTACATCGCTGCGGCGGCCCTTGGCCTCCAGTCGCCGGGTCTTGGAGGCGAGGGTGGGCCGCGTCTTCTTTCGCGGTGGCGGCGGGGGTTCGGCAGCCTGGCGGATCAGGTCGGTGAGCCGGTCCAGGGCATCGGCGCGATTGCGCTCCTGGGTGCGAAACCGCATGGCCACCAGGACCAACACCCCGTCCTGGTTGAGGCGACGCCCCGCCAGTTTCATCAGGCGCACAGCCACGTCGTTGGGCAGGTTGGGTGATCCCCTCACATCGAAGCGCAGTTCGACGGCGGTGGAGACCTTGTTGACGTTCTGGCCGCCCGGACCGGCGGATCGGATGAAGCGTTCCTGGACCTCGTCGTCAGACAGGCTGATCCGGGGCGTGATCTCGATCATGGCCGTTCAGGCCGATCGGCAGGCGGAGCACAGGCCCCGGGCCTCCAGGGTGATGGATGCGATCTCATAGCCAGCGGCTGATGCGGCCGAGAGCTGAGCGGTAAAGTCGGGCTCGAATTCCTGGGCAGCCCCACAGCAGTCGCAGATCAGGAAGGCCGCCTGGTGGCCGTGGCCATCCATGCGGCAGGGAACATAGGCATTCATGCTCTCGATGCGATGGGCAAAGCCCAGGCGCTCGAGAAACTCGAGGGCCCGATAGACGGTCGGGGGCTTGGCAGGTTCGCCCTGAACCCCGAAAGCGGCAATCAGGTCATAGGCCTTCAAGGGCGCATCGGCCTGGAGCAGCAGCTCTAGAACCCGGCGGCGCGGCGCCGTCAGGCGTTCCTGAATGGTCATGCACCGGCTCTCGGCCAGGGCGATGGCATGGTCCAGCTCAGGGCCTGTCAGGCCCTGTTGCGTGCTGTCGGCATGATGACACTCTGCGCCCATGTCCATCAGCTAACCATGTCCGGCCGCCGCTTCAAGCGAGCAGTCTTGACCGGCAGTTATGTTATCTCATAACAACAGTGTTAATTCGTAACACCGACGTCGCGGTCCGACGTCCAAACAGGTGCCGCCATGTCCCGACTGCTTCTGCTTTCGACTGCCGCCAGCCTCGGTCTGACCCTGGCGGGGCCCGTTTGCGCTGCGGAAGCCAAGGGTGCCGATGCCGTCGTGTCCGAGGTCATCATCACCGGCGCGCCCTATGTGGTCTCCCTGGACTCAGCCACCACCAATGTGGACGTGGTCAAGCGGGACGAACTGGATACGGCCGTCCCCGCCGGCATCGGTGATGTCCTGAGCGGACTTCCCGGCGTGCGCTCCAGCTTCTTCGGTCCCGGAGCCAGCCGTCCTGTCATTCGTGGCCTGTCCGGCCCCCGGGTCATGGTCCTTACCAATGGGGTAGGGATGATCGATGCCTCGGCCCTGTCCCCGGATCACAGCGTCGCTACTGACCCCCAGGAGGCCGAACGCATCGAGGTTCTGCGCGGTCCCTCCGCCCTGGCCTATGGCGGTTCCGCCATCGGCGGTGTGGTCAATATCCTCGACAACCGGATCGCGGAGGAGACCCTGGACGGCATCGCCGGTCGCGCCCTGGCCACCCAGTCGTCAGGTGACGAGGGCCGCAGTGCCTCTGGCGAGGTCCGCTATGGTGCCGGGAACTGGGTTCTCAGCCTCGATGGCCTGAAACGCAGCAGCTCTGACTACGAGATACCGGTGGAGGCCATCTCCGACCGGCTCGCCGCGGAGGAGGGCCTGCCCGCGCCGGGGAAGGCGTCCAGTCGGGTCGAAAATACCGCAGTGGATCTGACCTCCTACGGGGCAGGGCTGTCCTATGTGGGGGAAAATGGCTTTGCCGGTCTGTCGGTGAAGAAGCTCGAAACCACCTATGGCGTCCCCAGCGACGAACCCGACCCCATTGCCATCGACCTGGCCCAGACCCGCCTGGATTTCCGGGCTGGGATCAGCGGCGACTTCGGCCCCTTCGAGAAGATCCGGGTCACGGCGGGGCATGCTGAGTATGAGCATGTGGAACTGGAGGACGGTTCGCCCGGCACCCAGTTCCTGTCGGATGGCTGGGAAGGCCGCGCCGAATTTGTCCAGCCAGACCGCGATGGCTGGCAGGGTGCTGTCGGGGTTCAGGCCCTGGTCCGGAACTTCGACGCCATCGGGGCGGAGGTCTTTGTCCCCAAGACCAAGATCACCGAACAGGGGATCTTTGCCCTGCAGCGTCTGGATCGCGAGGCCTGGGGTCTGGAGGGCGGCGTTCGCCTTGACCGGCGTGAGCTGCAAAGCGTGCCGGGCACCCGGGACTTCACCAATGTCTCGGCCTCGATGGCTGGCTTTGTCAGACCCGCCGACGGCTGGTTCCTGGCCCTGAGCGCCGCCCGGGCCAGCCGCGCCCCGAGCGAGCAGGAACTGTTTGCTCAAGGGGCCCATCCGGCTGAGGGGGTCTATGAGGTCGGGGATTCCAGTCTGGAGGCGGAAGTCTCCTGGTCCCTGGATGCCACGATCCACTTTGCCCAGGGGCCGCTGTCCATGGATCTTCATGCGTTCAGCGTGCGCTATGACGGCTTCATCGACCTGAAGGCCACGGGGGTGGATGACCCTGATTCAGGCTTCCAGATCTTCAACTTCACCCAGACCACGGCCAATTTCCATGGGGCCGAGGCTGAGGCGAGCTACCAGGCCTATGAAACCTCGGACCTCAGTGTGGAGCTGACAACATCAGCCGACACCGTGCGCGGCGAGACGGATGGTGCGCCCGCGGCACGCACCCCGCCCTGGTCAGCGACCGCAGAGGTCAATTTCAAGGCCCCCAAGTGGAGCGGTAATGTCGAGATCCACCATGTGGCCGAACAGAACCGTCTGGCCGGCTTCGAGCTGGGCACCGACGCCTACACCCTGCTGAATGCCCAGCTGGTGTTCCGGCCCCTGGATGACGCCGATCTCAAGATCTTTGTGGATGGCCACAATCTGACGGACCAGGAGGCGCGCGAGCACGTCTCTTTCCTGAAGGAAGTCGCCCCCCTACCGGGGCGGAGCATTCGGGTCGGCTTCGGCTATTCTTTCTAGGCCGACCCGTTTGATCACCTAGTCCTTGTCGCCCTCAGGGGCGGCCGGAGCATCAGCCCCTTCGAAGGTTCGCGGAGCCCTGCGGCGACGCGGCTTCTTTTCCTCGGTGGCTTCAACCGGCGTAATCGTGGATCGGCCGAGGAAGGCGGGAGCATGGCTCTCGCCGCCATCGGAGTCCCGCAGCATCGGCGAGGCGCGTTCCTCACGGGGCAGGGGGGAGGCCTGAGGCTCGATCACCGGCATGGGATCGCGCTCAACCCGCTCGGCCCGCTCGGGACGTTCCCCCCGCTCCGGACGATCATTGCGGTCATTGCGATCCCGACGGGGACGCTCGTCCCGGGGACGGTCATCGCGGGGTCTGTCTTCGCGCGGGCGATCATCGCGAGGACGTTCGTCCCTGGGTCGATCGTCTCGGGGTCTATCGTCTCTGGGACGGTCATCCCTGGGCCGGTCATCCCGAGGACGGTCGTCGCGACTGCGGTCTTCCCGCGGCGGACGTTCATCACGGGGGCGATCATCCCTGGGCTGATCATCGCGGGGACGATCATCCCGTTCACGCCACCGGTCACGTCGGCCGGTATTGTTGTTATCGAAGTTGCGGTCGCGATTGCGGTCGTTCCGGTCATCGCGGTCGCGCCAGGCGCCGCGATCGCGGGCCTCGGTCTCAGGCTGTTCGTGACCTTCGGACTCGGCTTCGGCGGCATCGGCCGCGGCAGCCGCCTGGGCCCCGCTCTCGTCTTCGAAATCGATGTCGAAGCCGGAGGAAAACGAATCGCGGCCCAGAATTTCCGCTGCGGGACGCTGGGGCTGCATGGCCCGCACGACCCGGAAATAGTGTTCTGCGTGCTGCAGGTAGTTCTCGGCCAGAACCCGGTCACCGGCAGATGCCGCATCCCGAGCCAGCTGTTGGTATTTTTCGAAGACGTGCTGGGCGTTTCCGCGAACCTTGACGCCGTCCGGACCATTGGACTCGAAAGCCCGGTTGGCGTTCTGGGTCTGCGGTTTGCCGCCACCACCGCTGCCGCGATTGCGGCCGCGCTGACGCTTCATACCCTTGAAATCTCTCATTCTTTGCTAACCGTTCCGCCGGCGCTCCATCTTTCAGGAAATGCGCGGGCTTGATCTTTCGCCTTATCGCGGACCCTTGTCCGAGACTCGTGTTGAAGACGTAAGTGCTCCTCGTCTCCCCGGCGTGCGACCCGAAGGCGCATTGCCGGCCGAGGCATTTCTGGCACCCTGGGAGAGGAGGCCCGAAAGCGTTTGCCCCGGCGAATTGAGTGGAGACACAAAGGAGATAGCGGGTCAGGCCGTCGTTTCCAAGGCGTTTTTTTCGCCGAGGACCACGCGGTCTCTCGCACCCAGATCCTGAAGGGTACGAACCCCTGTGGCACCGGCCTGCCGGAACAGGTCTTCTACGGATGACTTCTGATCATAGCCGATCTCGACGGCGAACATGCCGCCCGGCTTCAGCACCCGAAGGATCTCAGGAGCCAGGACGCGATAGGCATCCAGACCATCGATGCCTCCGTCCAGAGCCAGGCGCGGTTCGTGATCTCTGACCTCGGGTTCAAGGGTCTCGATCACGTGGCTCGCAATATAGGGCGGGTTGGAGACCACCAGATCGAAGCTCGCGTCGCCCAGGCCAGAGGTCCAGTCCCCCCTCAGCAGGGCTGCCCGTCCGGCCAGTCCCAGATTGGCGGCATTTTCCCGCGCTACCGCCAGGGCTTCGGGGGAGACATCAACCCCCAGCCCCCGTGCCGCGGGCCGCTCGGCCAGTATGGCCAGAAGGATGGCGCCTGAGCCGGTGCCCAGGTCCAGGACCGAAAAGGCCATTTGCTCCGGAAAGGCCGGCAGGACGGCGTCAAGGATGGACTCGGTGTCCGGCCTGGGGGTCAGGACGTGCGGATTGACCGACAGCATGATCTTCCAGAAGCCCTTGCGGCCCAGGATATGGCTGACGGGCTCGCGGTGGGCGCGGCGTTCGACATAGTCGCTCAGCACCGCCACCTGCTCGTCGGTGAGCTGGCGGTGTGGGTCAGTGACAATATCGGTTCGGGTCGCCCCGGCGGCGGCTTCCACCAGGAGGCGGGCATCGATCACAGGGCCCACCAGCCCCACCTCTTCCAGTCGCCGCTTGGCGCTCTGCCAGGCCTGCAGGAGGGTCAGGCTCACGCCTTCGGCTCCGGGGCGGTCACGGCATCCCCGACGCTCAGCCCCCCGCCATGGGTGACGTGGATATAGATGCCGCAGTTCATGTGGCCATAGGCGTCGAACAGGGCCTTGACGATGTCCATGTCCTTTTCCCCGGTGGTGGGGTCCACATGGGTCGCCACGCAGCGGACAATGGGCTTGAAGACCGTGGCCCGGGCAAAGCCCAGCATCAGGTCACGCCCCTCCCAGCTGTTCTCGATCCAGGGCTCCCAGCCCTCGACATAGACATTGCCGCGGAAGCGAAGTGGATCCAGTGGGGCACCAATCCGGGCCTCAAGGTCGCGGACGCTGGCCATGTTTATGATGGAGATGTGGCCCTTGGGATGGTCCATGAACCGGAAGTCGGGGCTTTCCAGAACCTTCAGCGGCCCCTTGGCCTCCTCGCCAAGCATCTGGCCCAGCCACTGGGCAAAGGCCTCGCGGCCCTCGCCCGTCCGCAGGGAACCGGCAAATTCGGGCTGCCCCCTGGCGCTGGCATAGAAGACGCCGGTGACATCATCGAATTTCGTCCGCGCACAGGCCACCTGGGCCAGAGCGGCCAGGACAGTGAACTTCTGCTTGGTGATCCAG
>CAIYZB010000285.1 GCA_903930545.1 uncultured Alphaproteobacteria bacterium | reverse complement strand
CGACCACCCCCTCATCCACCGCCTCCACCTCCATTGTGGCCTTGTCGGTCTCGATCTCGGCAATGACGTCGCCGGAGACGACCTTGTCGCCGACCTTGACGTGCCATTTGGCCAGGGTGCCCTCCTCCATGGTGGGTGACAGGGCGGGCATCAGGACTTCGATGGACATGGCTCAGGCGCTCAGTCGAATGGGGCAGGTCATGAGGGTTCCCGCGAGAGATGGGCCAGGCCAGCAGCATTGGCCTCCCAGTTGCGGCCGTCGAACTCGGACAGGTCCAGGTCCACGGCCTCGTCGAGGCAGCGAGCATTGACGGACCAGCCGTCCGGATTGGACCGGGGCCGGTAGAAGCTCTTGATCCCGCAGTCTGCGCAGAAGAGGTGCCGGGCGATCCCGGTATTGAAGGTGTATTCCGCCAGCCGCTCCGTCCCCCGGGTGATCCGGAACCGGCTCTGGGGAACGATCAGGTGGATGAAGCCGCTCTTGTGACACATGGAGCAGTTGCAGGTCTGGGCTTCGGGCAGCTCAGGCAGGGCCACCTCGAAGCGCACGCCCCCGCAGTGACAGCCCCCGGCATGCCATGTGAAGCCCTCAAGGCTCATCGGTAGCAGACGGCCTTGGCCGCCGCGACAATGTCTTCGACATTGGGCAGGGACAGGGCTTCCAGATTGGCCGCATAGGGCATGGGCACATCCTTCTGGCAGACCCGCACAGGCGGAGCGTCCAGGTCGTCGAAGGCATGTTCCAGGACCCGAGCAATCACCTCGGCCCCGACGCCCATGGGGCCCCAGCCCTCCTCGCAGGTCACCAGCCGGTTGGTCTTGCGCACGCTTTCGATGATGGTCTCGTGATCCAGGGGCCGCAGGGTCCGCAGGTCGATGACCTCGGCCTCGATACCTTCGGCGGCCAGGATCTCGGCGGCCTTCAGGGCCAGGCCCACCATGCGGGAATGGGCGGTCAAGGTCACATCGCGACCCTGACGGTGGATCCGGGCCTTGCCGATGGGCACGACCCAGTCCGGATCATCGGGAACCTCGAATTCCTGGCCATAGAGCATTTCGTGCTCAAGGAAGACCACGGGATTGGGGTCGCGGATCGCGGCCTTGAGCAGGCCCTTGGCATCGGCCGCATCATAGGGGGCGATGACCTTCAGGCCGGGGATCTGGGCATACCAGGCCGAATAGTCCTGGCTGTGCTGGGCCCCGACCCGGGCTGCAGCACCATTGGGTCCACGGAAGACAATGGAACAGCGGATCTGGCCGCCGGACATATAGAGGGTCTTGGCAGCAGAATTGATAATATGATCAATGGCCTGCATGCCGAAGTTCCAGGTCATGAACTCGACGATCGGTTTCAGACCGGCCATGGCGGCTCCGACGCCCAGACCGGCAAAGCCATGCTCGGTGATCGGGGTGTCGATCACCCGGCGATCGCCGAACTCTTGCAACAGGTCGCGGCTGACCTTGTATGCGCCCTGGTACTGGGCGACCTCTTCCCCCATGAGGAAGACGCTGTCATCGCGGCGCATTTCCTCGGCCATGGCGTCGCGCAGGGCATCGCGCAGGGTCACCTTGACCAGGGTCTTGCCTTCGAGGCTCGCCTCGACCGGAGCCGCAGCAATCACCACGGGCGGGGCAAGGACCGGGGCAGCAACCGCCGCGACAGGTGCGGCCACGGGCTGAGCCGCAGGCACAGCACCCTCTCCGGACAGACGGGCGATGGGGGTGTTGACCTTCACCTCCTCGGTGCCTTCCGGAACCAGGATGGCCTCGACGATGCCGTCATCGACGGCTTCCACCTCCATGGTGGCCTTGTCGGTCTCGATCTCGGCAATCACATCACCGGAGACGACCTTGTCGCCGACCTTGACGTGCCATTTGGCGAGGGTTCCCTCCTCCATGGTGGGAGACAGGGCGGGCATGAGGACGTCGGTCACTGGGCAACCTCCAGATAGACGTCGGTATAAAGCTCCGAGGGATCGGGCTCCGGGCTGGTGCGGGCGAATTCTGCGGCGTCGGCCACGATGGCCTTCACCTCAGCATCAATGGCCTTCAGGGCGGCCTCGTCGGCCCAGCCATTGGCCTCCAGAACGTCCTGCAGGTGTTCGATGGGGTCGCGATTCTTGCGCACCTCCTCGATCTCCTCACGGGTGCGGTATTTCTGCGGGTCGCTCATGGAGTGACCGCGATAGCGATAGGTCTTCATCTCGAGGATGTAGGGCCCCTTGCCGGATCGGGCATGTTCGGCAGCCTTGGCGGCCGCGACCTTCACCGCCATCACATCCATGCCATCGACCTCTTCCCCGGGGATCCGGAAGGAATGGCCGCGCTTGTGCAGATGGGTTTCCGACGAGGCCCGCTCGATGGAGGTCCCCATGGCATACTGATTGTTTTCAATCACATAGACGACGGGAAGATCCCAGAGCTCCGCCATATTGAAGCTCTCATAGACCTGGCCCTGATTGGCCGCCCCGTCGCCGAAATAGGTGAAGGCCACATTGCCATTGGCCTTGTACTTGTTGGCCAGGGCGAGGCCCGTGCCCAGGCTGACCTGGGCGCCGACAATGCCGTGACCGCCATAGAAGTCCGCAGCCGTGGAGAACATGTGCATGGACCCGCCCTTGCCCTTGGAGGATCCCCCTTCACGCCCGGTGAGCTCGGCCATGACTTCCCGGGGATCCATGCCGCAGGCCAGCATGTGGCCGTGATCCCGATAGCCAGTGATGACCTGATCGCCTGGCTTCTTGATGGACTGTACGCCCACGGCGATGGCTTCCTGACCGATATAGAGATGGCAGAAACCGCCAATCAGACCCATGCCATAGAGCTGGCCGGCCCGCTCCTCGAAGCGGCGGATCAGCAGCATCTGACGGTAATAGGCCAGCATCTCCTCACGGGTCCCTGTAGGCCCTGGAACAGAGGATTTCTTGCCGGCGGCCGGTTTGGCCTGTCCACGCGCCATGCGCTTCTCCATGGAATTCCAACCCCGGCCGGACCAGGTCCGCTGCCCTAGGGCTTCATGCGGATCACATAGTCTCTCGGGTCGGCGAAACCTAGCAATGAACGGGCACGTTCCTCCAACAAATCCGCCGAGAGCGAATTGTCGCGCAGCAATTGCGCACGAACCTCAAGATCGTGACGGTCCTGCTGCAGGCGCTGCAACTCCCGGGTCTTTTCGACCAGGATCGTGTCTCTCTGCCCGGAGGACAGCAGCCCGCGTTCGCCCGTGAAGGCGTGGACCCCGAAATAGAAGATCAACAGCCCAAGGGCCATTGTCGGGATGTATGAGCGAAGTCGTGCCACCAAGCTGCCGGGAATCAATCAGGTTTCAGAGAACTCTAACTGATCCCGGCATGCTTAATTTAGGGTTTCAGAGCTGCCGGATGGCCCGGGCTCCGAGATAGACGGCCTGATCGCCCAGCTCTTCCTCGATGCGAAGCAGCTGGTTGTATTTGGCAGTCCGGTCTGCCCGGGCCAGGGAGCCGGTCTTGATCTGACCGCAGTTCATGGCCACGGCCAGATCGGCAATGGTGGAGTCTTCCGTCTCGCCGGACCGATGGCTCATGACCGAGGTATAGGCGGCGCGATGCGCCATATCCACGGCATCAAGAGCTTCCGACAAGGTCCCGATCTGGTTGACTTTTACCAGGATCGAATTGGCCAGGCCCTTGCCGATGCCCATGGACAGGCGGGCCGGGTTGGTCACGAAGAGGTCGTCCCCGACAAGCTGGACTTTGGAGCCAAGGCGATCGGTCAACAGCTTCCAGCCGTCCAGATCGTCCTCGCCACAGCCATCCTCGATGCTGACAATGGGGAACTTGGCCACCAGACCGGCCAGATAGTCCACCATGCCCGCTGGATCTAGGGATTTGCCTTCGCCTTCAAGCTCATAGCGGCCATTCTTGAAGAACTCGGTGGAGGCGACATCCAGTCCCAGCTGGAAGTCCTTGCCCGCGCGATAGCCTGCGGCCTCGCCGGACTTGACGATAAAGGCCAGGGCTTCCTCGGCACTTGCGATATTGGGGGCAAAGCCGCCCTCGTCACCGACATTGGTGTTGTGGCCAGCAGCCTTCAGGGCGGCCTTCAGGGCGTGGAAGATCTCTGCGCCCATGCGCAGGCCCTCGGCAAAGGTCTCGGCTCCGGTGGGCAGGACCATGAACTCCTGGATATCGATGGGGTTATCGGCATGGGCGCCGCCATTAATGATGTTCATCATCGGCACCGGCAGGACGCGGGCCGAGACGCCACCGACATATTTGT
>CAIYZB010000284.1 GCA_903930545.1 uncultured Alphaproteobacteria bacterium | reverse complement strand
CTTCAGAAACTCTGGGTCACGGGACATCAACTTGCGCAGGGGTGACACCCAGCGCGGGTGGCTGCGCTGCAGGCGGACGAACTGTCGCCGGGCCTTGAACGAGTTGCGCAGGATGATCATCAGGCCCAGCACGACCAGGGGCAATCCCCCCGGCCCCGGCAAGGGAGAAATCAGCACACCCAGCAGGATGATGAGCAGTCCGACCGCCACCAGCGCCCCACGCAATAGCCTGCCAGCCAGATCCCGGGCACGGGCGTCGGAAGTACGATAGCCGCGGAGGCTGCTGGTGAGCGCGTAGGACACGTTGTTGAACCTGGAACCTGGGCTGCGCGTCCGCTTGGGGGAGAGCGGACGGTCAGCCCATGACACCGATATGAGAACGCATCAGAGAGTCGTAAAGGCAACGATCCCGTTAAACTTCCGAAAGGTGCGCTATTCCGCCGCAATCGGCGCCGGTGCCACAGTTGTGGGTTCCGGGCGCCACGCCAGACGCGGCTTGCGGGCGGCAAGGGTCTCATCCAGTCGCCGCAGGGGGGCAAGATAGGGTGCCCCCTTGAACCGGTCAGCGTCACCGGCCTTGGCCGCCTGGGCCAGGGCAAGCAGGGCATCGCAGAACCGGTCCAGCTCCTGGCGGGATTCCGTTTCGGTGGGTTCGATCAGCATGGCCCCATGAACGACCAGGGGGAAATACATGGTCATGGGGTGGAAGCCCTCGTCGATCATGGCCTTGGCAAAGTCCAGGGTGGTGACCCCCGTCCCTTCCAGCCAGCGATCATCGAAAAGGGCCTCGTGCATGCAGGGGCCGTCCGGGAAGGCCGCCGTCATGGCCCCGGAAAGGCGGGCCTTGATATAGTTGGCGTTGAGGACCGCATCCTCGGCCACCTGCCTCAGACCATCCGATCCGTGGCTGGCCATATAGGCATAGGCCCGGGTGAACATCCCCATCTGGCCGTGGAAGGCCACCATGCGGCCAAAGCTGTCAGCCGCCTCGGCTTCGGTCTCCTCCACCAGCCGGAACCCGTCCTCGCCCGACACCACCCAGGGGGTCGGTGCATAGGGCGCCAGGGCCTCTGACAGGACCACAGGACCGGCACCCGGTCCGCCCCCGCCATGAGGCGTCGAGAAGGTCTTGTGCAGGTTGATGTGCATGGCATCGACGCCCAGATCCCCGGGGCGGACCCGGCCTACGATGGCGTTGAAATTGGCCCCGTCGCAGTAGAAATAGGCCCCAACGGCATGGGTCAGGCGGGCGATCTCGATGATGTCGCGCTCGAACAGGCCGCAGGTATTGGGATTGGTGACCATGATGGCCGCCACGTCGTCGGTGAGCTTGGCCTCGAGGTCAGCCAGATCCACCCGGCCGTCCTCGGTCTGGGCGATCTCGGCGACATTGTAACCGACAAAGGCCGCCGTGGCGGGATTGGTGCCATGGGCAGAGGTCGGGACCAGGACCAGGCGGCGATGCCCCTGACCCTTGGCCTCATGGGCCGCCTTGATGGTCAGGAGGCCGCAGAGCTCGCCATGGGCTCCGGCCTTGGGCGAAAGGGCCACAGCTGGCATGCCGGTCAGGGTCTTCAGCCAATGGGCCAGGCGATCCATGAGAGCCAGAGCCCCCTGGACCGTGGAAACCGGAGCCATGGGGTGCAGGTCCGCAAAGCCCGGCAGACGGGCCACCTTCTCGTTGAGACGCGGATTGTGCTTCATGGTGCAGGACCCCAGGGGGTACAGCGCCAGGTCGATGGCGTGGTTCTTCTGGCTCAGGCGCACATAGTGGCGCATGGCCTCAGGCTCCGAGAGCCCGGGCAGACCGATGGGCGCAGAGCGCACCAGGTCCCCGAGGTCGCTGCTGGAGCGTGAGGGGGTTTCCAGGTCGACCCCGGTCTTGCCCCAGCCATTGCGTTCGAAGATCAGGGCCTCGTCCTGCAACAGGCCGCGAGCCCCGGTGAGGGAAGCAAAGCCGGCCACCGCATCGCCCTCGGCGCGGGTCGGACGTCCAACCGAATTCATGCTCATTGTCCGATCCTCCGGCTGAGAGCCTGGGCAAAGGCGGTGATGTGGTCCTGGGTCGTGGTCTCGGTGGCCGCCACCAGCAGGACGTCATCCATCCCGGCCTGCGGGTCGAGACGGCCAAAGGGCACACCGGCCAGGATGTCGTCCTCCAGCAGGGCCTCGACCATGGCCGCTGCCGAACCGGGCAGACGGATGGCAAACTCGTTGAAGAAGCGCGGGGTCAGGATCTCCACCCCGGGAACCGCTGCCAGGGCATCACGCAGATCAAGAGCCCGGGCGTGGTTCACTTCTGCCAGCTGGCGCAGGCCCGTCTCCCCGAGCAGGGTCATGTGGATGGTGAAGGCCAGGGCACAGAGCCCGGAATTGGTGCAGATGTTGGAGGTCGCCTTCTCCCGGCGGATATGCTGCTCCCGCGTCGAGAGGGTCAGGACAAAGCCGCGGCGGCCCTCGGCATCCACAGTCTCGCCACACAGGCGCCCAGGGGCCTGACGGACCAGCTTTTCGCGGCAGGCAAAGAGCCCGACATAGGGGCCCCCAAAGTTCAGTCCCACCCCGATGGACTGGCCCTCGGCCACGGCAATGTCCGCTCCCATCTCACCCGGGGACTTCAGCAGGCCATAGGAAACGGCCTCCGTAGTCACGACGATCATCAGGGCACCGGCGGCATGGGCCGCCTCGGCAATGCGGGTGACGTCGCTGACGACGCCGAAGACATTGGGGGTCTGCACCACCACACAGGCCGTGTCCGGCCCGATGGCCGCAATCACGGCATCCTCGGCATCGATGGCCACGGCCAGACGGTTGATCTCCATGCCTTCGGCATGGGCGATGGTCTGGGTCACGGCGGCATAGTGGGGATGCAGGCCGCCGGACAGAACAGCCCCTTTGCGACGGGTGACCCTCTGGGCCATCATCACGGCCTCGGCACAGGCCGTTGAGCCGTCATAGAGGGAGGCATTGGCCACCTCCAGCCCGGTCAGGGCCGCCACCTGGGACTGGAACTCGAACAGGACCTGAAGCGTGCCCTGGGCGATCTCCGGCTGATAGGGGGTATAGCTGGTGAGGAATTCCGAGCGCTGGATGATGTGGTCAACCGTGGCCGGCACGTGGTGGCGATAGGCCCCTGCCCCACAGAAGAACGGCCCTGCCCCGGCCGGACGGTTGAGGGCCGCAAGAGCCGTCAATTCGCGCTCGACCTCCATCTCGCCAGCGTGGCGGGGCAGATCAAACAGTTCGGCCTTGCGGGCGGCGGCGGGCACGTCGACGAACAGGTCATCGACCGAAGCCGCGCCAATGACCTGGAGCATCTCGGCCCGGTCAGTCGGGGTCAGGGGCAGGTAACGCATGAGGCTTAGAGCGTCTCCAGATAGGCGTCATAGGCGGCGCGATCCATCAGCGCCTCGTACTCTAAGGGGTCAGACACCTTGACGCGGGCGAACCAGCCACCGGTCTCGGGCTCGGCATTGACGGTTTCGGGGGCATCACCCAGAGCGCCATTGCCCTCGATGACCTCACCCGACAGGGGGGCATAGACATCAGAGGCAGCCTTGACGCTCTCCACCACGGCCAGGCCCTCGCCGGTCTTCACGGCCTTGCCGACCTCGGGCACCTCGACAAAGACCACGTCGCCAAGCTGCTCGGCGGCATAGGCGGTGATCCCGATGGTGGCCACGTCGCCGTCAAGGGCGACCCACTCATGATCCTTGGTAAAACGCATGGAGTTGATCCTCTCTCAGACCTTGCGGACATAGCGATGGGGGACGAAGGGCATGGCCGTGACTTCTGCGGCCTGGTGCTTGCCCCGGACAATCACATTGAGCCGGGTTCCGGCTCCAGACAGGGCCGGGGGGACAAAGCCCATGGCAATGGGCTTGCCCAGACTGGGGGAGAAGCCACCGGAGGTGACCACCCCGATCACCTGACCCTCGGCATCGGCGATCTCCGCACCCTCGCGGGCGGGGGCACCTTCCAGCACCATTAGGGCGACGCGCTTGCGCGCTGGCCCCGAAGCCAGCTCGGCCTTGATGCGGCCTGCACCCGGAAAATCGGCGGCCTCGCGGCGACGTTTGGCCAGGGCAAAGGCGAGGTCGGCCTCGACCGGGCTCACGGTCTCGTCGACGTCATGGCCATAGAGGGGCAGGCCCGCCTCGAGCCTCAGACTGTCGCGAGCCCCCAGACCGATGGGGCGGACCCGTTCGTCGGTGAGCAGCAGATCCCAGATCCGCGCCGCTTCCGACGCCGGGACGGAGATTTCATAGCCGTCCTCGCCGGTATAGCCGGACCGGGAGACCAGGATGTCGGTGCCGAAGCCGGTCAGGGCCGCACTGTCCATAAAGACCATGCCCGCTGCCTCGGGGACGTGGGCGGCGAGAACGGCCGCAGCCTCGGGGCCCTGCAAAGCCAGAAGGGCACGGTGCTCCAGGCGGTCGATCTCGACATCAGCCCCGAGGACCTCGGCCATGACCTTGAAGTCATTGTCCTTGCAGGCCCCGTTGACCACGACAAAGAGGCCGTCGGAATCGGGCCGCGCCGCCATCAGGTCATCAATGATCCCACCGGCAGCGTTAAGGAGGACCGAGTATCGCTGCTTGCCGGGCTTCAGCCCGCTGAAATCTCCAGGCACCAGGCGCTCGAAGGCGGCGAAGGGATCAGCCCCCCTCAGCCTGGCCTGACCCATGTGCGAGACGTCGAACAGGCCGGCATGTTCCCGGGTCCAGAGATGCTCCTTGAGCACTCCGTCACGGTACTGGACCGGCATGGAATAGCCCGCAAAAGGCACCATACGGGCACCGGCCGCGAGGTGGGCGTCATAGAGCGGGGTTTGTTTCAGGGTCTCGTCAGACACGAAGGGCGCTCCAGCTGATGATTCCAGGCACGGAAAGGCGCTCACCCATCCGACCCGGCCCCCGCTGTCCTTTGGACCTGAGAGATTTAGAGCCGCGAACGGCCCCCTG
>CAIYZB010000283.1 GCA_903930545.1 uncultured Alphaproteobacteria bacterium | reverse complement strand
CCGGGCCTTCCAGAACCGGCTTGCCGGGCAGGATGGCCATGTCCTTCATGACATTGCGCACCCCGGTCAGGCCCCGGCCAATGGCAACAGGATCAAAACGTTCCGGTCCGGCCAGTTCCAGGGTGACACTGGGCACACCGGCGGCATTGAGCATGTTCTCCACCGTGCCCTTCACCCCGGCATCCATCTTGATCATGTCCGGACGGATCATGTCGGCCATGCGCCGCGCCTCGGCGGTCTCGGCAAAGGCATAGATGGGATAGAGGGTGCCACGGGACTGGGTGTGCAGGTCGATGGCCTGGTCGGCATTGCCGATGAAGATCTGGTTCCAGAGCCGCGCGGCATAGACCTCGGCCACCTCGTCACTATGGACATCGCCCGGCATCTGGCGGTTCAGATTGAGGGCCGAGGCATAGACACTGCCGGAATAGTTGCGGGTGGCATTGAGCAGGCCCGGCTGGTTCAGGCCCGGGATGGCGACCACGGTCCCGGACAGGGTCGCCGGGTCCAGATCGGCAAACAGCCTGTGGATGACATCGATGCCATTATATTCATCGCCATGGATGCCGGCGGTCAGCAGCAGCCTCTTGCCCGGCTTCGCCCCCTTGGCCACCAGGATCGGGACGTACCAGCCCTGGCCCACGGACTGATCCACGACCCGGAAATAGAACCGACTGATCTGTCCGGCCGGCAGATCGGAGACGTCGAGCTTTTCGATCACGGCGACCCCGTCGATGCGGTCTCCCGTGACCTGGGTCGCAGAGACAGCGGGGCCAGCGATAAGCAGCCCAAGGGCGGCAGCAAGTGAAGCGATGGTTTTCATGACCAGATTGCTAGCGCGAATCTGGCGACATCACACCCATTTCCGAATAGAGAACCGCTCCGACTGCCCCAGTCCTGGGCGGCCAATCGAGGACCCTCGTGAGCAGGCTGACCATCTTCGCCAAGGGCAATCTGGATGTGCGCGACAGCCTGCACCTCCTCAAGGTCGGCAGTGCCGTGGCCTGGAACGGGATCAACCAGGTCCTGCGCGACTCCGCACCGGGCACCACGGCCAGGGTCCGGCATGAGACCTGGACCCATTCTGGTGTCCTGCTGGCCTCGCCGGGTGCCGTTCCCGCCGACCTCGCGGCCCATGTGCCGGACCTGGGATCGCATTCCCTTGGGAGTCAGTTCAGCACCGCCGTGTTCGATGCCCCGTCTGACGCAGTGATCCTGTCGATCCAGCCGGACGTCTATGTCCGCCCCCTCAGGCATCGAGCAGAAAACTACCGCTTCTTTCCTGGAGATCTGACCACCTGGTCCGTCGAGGGCCTTGCCTGGTTGCGGCAGACCTTTGAGGCCGAGCCCCTGTCGGATGCGGACCAGTCCATGACCAATTTCATGGCGATCATCGAGGGCATCCGCCTGAGCAGGGACGTGCCGATCCTGATCTACAATCTCTCCAGCCTCGTGCCAGGTGAGACCATCCATTCCTATCTGGGCCTGGACGAGACCAGTGCAAACCGGATCCGCCGCTTCAATCTCGCCCTGGTCGAGCTCTCGGCCCAGACGGGGATTTCCATCGTGGATGTGGACCGGATCGTGGCTCATGGGGGTGCTCATCAGCTGAAATTTGATACCACCCACCTGACGGCGGCTGGCTGTGAGGCGGTCTGCCGTGAGGTCGTGCGGATCCTTCAAGACTACGGCCTCACATGACCCTTTCCGTGGTAATCCGCTCCAAGGACGAGGCCGAGCGGCTGAGCCTGACCCTTGTCTCCCTGGCGTGCCAGACCGAGCCCTGCGAGGTTGTTGTGGTCAATGATGGCTCCAGCGACGCCACGGCCGAGGTGCTTGCGGCGGCTGAGGACCAGCTGGATCTGAAGGTGGTTCATCATGCCACCGCCAGGGGGCGCTCAGCCGCCTCCAATGCCGGTGCGCGAATGGCCACGGGCGATCTTCTGCTCTTCCTGGATGGCGATACCCTTCTGGCACCGGATGCCGTCGCCCATCACCTGAGAGCCCATGAGACCGCCTCCAACCTCATCGGCCGAGGCAATTGCCGCCATCTGAGGTGCACGCGGTTTCTGCAGGACCCTCAGACGGCCAGTCCTCGAATAGGGGAAGAAGTTCGCCTTGCCCGCTTGCCGGATGCGGAACGCGAGGCCCTCAGGGTAACGTCGGACCAGATCTGCAATGACTTCGCCTCCATTGAGCGGCGATCCGAGGCAGGCATCTATCCAGGGGCCGGCCCGCGTCGTCTGCAGGAGGCGGAGTTCGAAGCCCTTGCGCAGCATCCTGAGCTACCGGTCCTCTGGGCCACAGCCTGTGGGTCCAATATGTCCGTGCGGCGCGAGGCCTTTCAGGAGGCTGGTGGCTTCGATGCCGGGATCGACATCAATGAACACCGCGAACTGGCCCTCAGATTGATCCAGGCCGGACATCGAATGGTGGCGGTGGAAGCCGCGCAGTCCTTTCACATGACCCACCGGAGTGGCTGGCGCGACCCCCTCAAGGATCAGGGCTGGGAAAAGGTGTTCTGGGCGCGCCATCCCCGCCTGGAGGTCAAGCTCCTGCCCATCTTCTGGGCCAGCCTTTCCGCCGACCCTCGCCTCAGCGAAGGGGAGCGCCTGCCCAGTCTCGCTGCCCTTGCCGAGGCCGTGATCAATCCTAGCACCTTCGATCCCGACGCCGTCCGCGCCCGTCTCGGTCTGGCTGCCCTTGAGGCACCTGCCCCATGACCCGCCCCTTCAAGATCGGAGGTCTGGTGACCCCGGCGGAAATGGAAGGGCTGAGGGCTGCGGTCGACGAGCTAAAGGCTCAGCTGGCTGAACTTGCCCCGGAGCTGAACCTGGAGACTCGTCTCGGAGCCCTTCCGCCTGGATTCCAGCCGCCCCAGGCCCGTTCCCATCCGGATGTCTTCATCGCCTCCCTCCTGCCGGAGCTGGGGCGGTCACCGGAGGCCCCGGAGGCCACAGAGTCCCGATGGCGCGACCACCTGTCCCTGCTTCAGGACACAGGTGCCACAGTCTTCGTCTGCACCATTTACCGCCACATCGGGGGGATCGCGGATCCCGACCAGCGACGCGCCGTGCTGGAGCGGGTACGCAGGCTGAACCTGCTGGCCGTGAATCTGTCCCACAGCCTTGGGGTCGGGGTGATCGACCTGGACCGGGCCTTTGCGGAGCGCGGGACAGACACCCTGAAGACCGATCATCGTCTGGAAGGGCGCATCGCCGCCGAGCTCACAGGTCACACAGTGCTGAGTGCCCTGCTGTCCATGGGGCTGGATACCGCGCTGGAGCCTGGTCTGCAGGAAGCCATACGCGCCCGCATCGGCGGGAGCCTGGAAGTCCTGGACTATCTCCGCCGTCGCCTGAAGTCGGCGAGCTCGGGCCATGGATAGGGCCCAGCTCCTGCACAGGATGGCCCTGATCCGGGCCTTCGAGGCCGCCCTCGTGGCCCGGCCGGATCATGGATTCCAGCTCTTGTCCTCCGGGGCCGAGGCCGTGGCGGTCGGAGTTGCATCGGCCCTGAAGCCCGGGGATCAGGTCCTGACCAGCGGTCGTTCCATCGGGCCTGCCCTGGCCCTGGGTCTGACCCCTGAGGAGGTCATGGCCGAGTTGCTCGGGCGGGTCGGTGGTCCCAATCGGGGCAAGGGTGGCCGCGGTCATCTGGCCAAACCCTCGGCGGGCCTGTTCGGAGCCCATGCCGTGGTTGGCGGCAATCTGACCATAGCCGCCGGGGTGGCGCTTGCCCTTCAGGCCGAGGCCAGGGGTCGCATCGCCGTCTGCATCTTCGGTGACGGGGCCTGTGGGGCGGGCACCCTCCACGAGACCCTCAACATGGCTGCCCTCTGGAAGCTGCCCCTGGTCCTTGTCTGCGACAACAACCAGATGGCGGTCTCCACGCCGGTGGCAAAGGCGATCGCGGCCCGGAGGCTGGCCGACCTTGCTACGCCTTTCGGGGTGCCCTCAAGCCAGGTGGACGGCACGGATGTCCTGGCTGTCCGTGCCGCCATGACCTCCCTGATTGCGCGGGCCAGGGCGGGTGACGGGCCGGGCTTTCTGGAATGTCTGTCCGAACGCTTCTCCAGCCACTCTTCCTCGACGCGAGAGACCCGGTCCGCGGCCGAGATGGACAGGGTCAGGGCGAGGTGTCCCATCGCCCGGCTCCGCACCGAGATGGAAGCCGAGGGCCTGGACCTGTCAGGCCTGGACCAGAGGGTCGAGGCGGAGGTCGCCCGGGCCCTGGCCTTTGCCGAGGCCTCGGCCTTTCCCGATCCGGCGGAGGGACTGGTCGATGTCGACTGAACCCATGGTCAAGCTCTTCTTCCGCGAAGCCATCTGCCGGGCGGTTCGTGAGACCATGGTTGAGGACGAGCGCGTCGTCCTTCTTGGCCAGGACGTGGCGGGCTTTGGAGGCTCCTACAAGGAATTCGTTGGCCTGCTTGATCAGTTCGGTCCAGCCCGGGTCCGAGATACCCCGGTGGCAGAGGCCGCCATGATCGGCATGGGGGTGGGGGCCGCCGCCGCCGGGCTGAGGCCCCTGGTCAGCATCACCTATATGGACTTCCTGATGCTTGGCCTCGATCCCCTGGTGAATTACGGCGCCAAGGCGCGGTTCAAGACCGGCGGCCAGATCACTGTGCCCCTGGTGGTCAAGACCACGGCCGGGGCCAAAGGCCAGGGCGTCGCCCATTCCCAATCTATCGAGGCCTGGCTGATGTCCGTGCCCGGTCTGAAGGTCGTGGCCCCCTCAACCCCAGCGGATGCCTATGGTCTGATGAAGACGGCCCTGGCCTCGGACGGACCGGTGGTCTTCGTCGATCACAAACGGCTCTTTCCTACTGCCGGGGAGGTGCCGGTGGCCCAGACCGCCATTCCCTTTGGTCAGGCGGTGGTGCGGCGGGCTGGAACAGATATCACCCTGGCCACCCACAGCTACATGACCCGGGTGGCCCTTGAGGCTGCCGATCGGTTGGCGGGGCTCGGGGTTTCCTGCGAGGTCATCGATCTACGCAGTCTGGCCCCCCTGGATGTCGAAACCGTCGCGGCCTCGGCGGCCCGTACGGGGGGCCTGATCACCCTGGAAGAGGGGCAGCTCAGTGGAGGGGT
>CAIYZB010000282.1 GCA_903930545.1 uncultured Alphaproteobacteria bacterium | reverse complement strand
CCAGCCGAAACGCTAGTTTCGACCCAGTAGTTTTACCGGAGTGATCATGGCCCAGGACCCGCCGGCCCAAGACCTGATGCATTATGAGGCCATGGCCCAGGAAGCCCTGCGTGGCGTGGTCAAGGCCGCGCTGAAGCGCGCCGCCATGCCGGACGGCCTGCCCGGGGCCCATCACCTCTATATCACCTTCAAGACCGAGGCCCCCGGGGTCTCAGGCCCCATTGATCTGTTGGGGAAGTATCCGGACGAGATGACCATCGTCCTGCAGCACCAGTACTGGGATCTGGCCCCCGGCGAGACCTTCTTCACCGTGACCCTGAAGTTCGGCGGCCAGCCCAAGCGGGTCTCTGTGCCCTATGCGGCCGTGACCCGGTTCTATGACCCCAGCGTCCAGTTCCTGCTGCAGTTCGAAAACCAGTCCGGGGCCGCGACCCCGATCAAGGCGACGGAGGAAGCCCCCTCCGAGCCTCCCGAGGAACCGACCGATCCGGACGCGCCCAATGTCGTCTCCCTGGACCAGTTCCGTAAGAAGTGACTGCAGATGTCTGATGCCACCGAAGTGACGCCGCCGACTGACGACGAGATCCTGCAGCGCTTCCTGCGCACCAAGAACCAGCCCACCGGATCCCAGACCCTGGGCTTTCGGATGATTGCCCTCAGCCAGGCGGAAAAGTCCGTCGAGGTGGCCTTCGACGCCAGGGCTGAGCTTTTGCTCAACCCAATGAAGCAGATCCAGGGCGGCTATCTCTGCGCCATGCTGGACGAGGCCATGTCGACCGCTTGCATGGTGGCCTCGGGCATGACCCATGTGGCCCCCACCGTCGAAATGAAGACCATGTTCCATCGCCCGGCCCAGCCCGGGGTGATCCGGGGCATCGGCAAGGTCACCCGCTGGGGCCGCACCATCGCCTTTACTGAGGGCACGCTTTACGACCCCGAGGGCCGGGTCCTGGCTACGGCCACCGGCACGGCCGTTCCGACACCCTTCCAGTCCTACAAGAAATGAAGCGCTGGGCGGCCCTGATCCTTGGACTGGTCGCGCTCTGGGCCATGCCCGCCCGTGCGGCAAGTCCATTTGCGGACTGGGCGGCCATTGTGGTGGCTGGGGACTGGCATGCCCACAGCGGTGGCCCCTCCGAGGCTTTCGACAATGCCCGCCGGGATGTGGCGAAGGAGCTGAAGCGGATTGGATTCCAGGACCAGAACGTCCTCCAGTTCTCCGTCCGTCCAGACCGTTACAAGGACACCAAGCCCCTGAAGTCCGATCTCAGGGTCATCTATGACAATCTGGGACAGGTGACGGCCAGGGCCCAGGGGGGCTGCCTAGTCTATTTCACTTCCCATGGGGCGCCCCAGGGCGTGGTGGTCGACCAGACCATCCTGCCGCCCAACATCCTGGGCGCCATGCTGGATCGCACCTGCGGCACCCGCCCCACAGTCGTATTGCTGTCGGCCTGCTTCTCCGGGGTCTATGTTCCGGAGCTGGCCCTGCCGAACCGAATGGTGCTCACGGCCGCCAGACCGGACCGCACCTCGTTTGGCTGCGGCGAAGCCGACAAGTATCCCTATTTCGATGACTGCATGCTGCAGTCCCTGCCCCAGGCCCGGGATTTCATTGCGCTTGGTGCCAATGTCCGCACCTGCGTGTCCGCTCGGGAACTCAAGGAAGGCATGAAGCCGCCTTCCGAACCTCAACTCTGGATCGGGCCGCAACTGCGGCCGATGTTGCCGCTTTACGGCTTTGCTCAACCTCCCCCGGCTTTGAACTAGCGACGAGGGGGGTCTGTGTCCTAAAAGGGCCGGGAAACAACCAGCCGGGACCCGCCGACACCAAATGCGCTCCATCGTCGCCGTTGCCCTTGCCGCCCTGTTCGCCGTGACCCTGGCCCCGGTCGAAGCCCTGGCCCAGTCTGGTCCGGGTGCCTATGTCAATCCGCGTGGTCCCATTCCCTATTCGGAATTGAGCAAGCGACGTGCGGCAACGCGGCCGACCGCACGCCCCTCTGAAGCCCCGTCCGCCATCCCGGGCTCGGTTCTGAGGGGGCCTGATGCCCAGACTGTCTCGGCATCTGGTGCCCGCCTCGGTGCCGCAGAGCCCCTGCCCCCGGCGGAGCTTGAGGCCTATGTTGACGGTCTGGTGAAGGACGCCATGGCCCGCGAACACATCGCAGGGGTCACTGTCTCCATCGTCCAGAACGGCCAGGTGGTTCTGAAAAAGGGCTATGGCTTTGCCAGCCTCAATCCGGCTCGCAGGGTCAATGCCGACACCACCCTGTTCAGGGTCGGATCTATCTCCAAGACTTTCACCTGGATTGCCCTGATGAAGGAGGTCGATGCTGGCAAGATCCGGATCGACGGCCCCATCAACCTCTATCTGCCGGAACAGCTTCAGGTCCGTGACCAGGGTTTCCGGGCCCCGGTTCAGGTGCGCCACCTGATGGACCATTCCGCAGGGTTTGAAGACCGCGCCCTGGGTCATCTGTTCGAACGCGATCAGGCCCGCGAACGCCCCCTGGCGGAATATCTGCGGCAGGAAAGGCCCCGCCGGGTTCGAGGCCCAGGGGAAATCTCGTCCTATTCAAACTATGGGGCCGGTCTGGCGGGCGAAGCGGTCAGCTATGTCACCGGCAAGCCCTTCCCCCGACTGATCGAGGATGAAATCCTGATCCCGGCTGGGATGAACCACACCACCTTCCGCGAACCCCATGCCGCGCGGCGCGACCTGCCCCTGCCCATGCCTGAACGCCTGACCCCTCTTGTGTCGGAAGGCTTCCGGTGGACCCCGGGCGGCTATCGTTCGCGGCCCTTCGAATACATCAGCCACATCGGCCCTGCCGGATCTGCCTCTTCCACCGCCGGAGACATGGCGCGCTACATGCAGCTCCTGCTCAATGGCGGCACCCTCGACAACGCCGTGATCTACGGACCGGGTGTCGCCCGAGCCTTCCAGACAGACCTACGGGTCAACCCCCGGGGCATTAACGGGTGGCGACACGGGTTCATGGAGTACGGCCTGCCGGGAGAGCTCTCGGGCTTCGGCCATCCGGGTGCCACCTTGTCCTTCATGTCGAACATGGTGGTTGTGCCCCAGCTGGGCCTGGGAATCTTTATCTCCACCAACACCGAGACGGGCCGCGCCCTGACCGATCGTTTCCCTGGGGAGGTCATTCAGCAGTTCTATGCGTCGCAGAGGTCATTCCCCAGGGCGGGGTCGGCTGAGCTTCGCAGTCGGGCCAAGGTTTTTGAGGGCTATTATGTCGGCAGCCGCCGGGCCTATCGCGGATTGGAATCCTTCATCGGCCTGATCACGAGCGGCACAAGGGTGACGGTAACGCCAGAAGGTCGCCTTGTGACCACTGGCGTTGATGGGGTTCACACCTGGGTGCCAGATGGCCCCCTGTCACGGGGCGTCTTCATCGCCACCGAGGGTCCGGAGCGGCTCGCCTTTTCGGTATCCGACGGCAAGGCCCGAAGCTTCCAGGCCGCCGCAGGTGCCCAGACCAGTGAACGGACAGGTTTCTGGCGCAAGCCCACGACCATCAGCACCCTGGCAATCTTGGCGGGCCTTGCCTCGGCGGCCACCATCGCCGGGCTGTTTCTGAGAAATCGTCGGGAGTTTCGCCAGACCTCGATCCAGCAGCAGGCAAGTCTGGTCCAGACAAGTCAGGCTGCGCTCTGGCTGACCTCGATAGGTCTGTTTTCAATATGGGCCATGAAGACGAGCGACACGGCCAACGTCATTTATGGTTGGCCGGGCGCGACCCTGATCATTGCTTCCGCCTGCGCCTTTGTTTCAGCGCTTCTGTCCATCCTCGCCATCATCATCCTGCCTGCCGTCTGGCGCGGTGGACGGAGGGTCGACTCCTGGAACCAGAGCCGGAAGGCCGCCTATTCCTGGACCGCCATCCTCTATCTCATCTTCTCCGTCACCCTGGGGTTCTGGGGCGCACTGACCCCCTGGCACAGCTAGGCCCTGCGACGAAATGAGTCCGGAATTCGTCAGGTCTTAAACCCGGCGTTTACCATGGGCTGGGTAAATCCTGCCTAGCGGTAGGCAATTCTGTCCCTCCCGCCCTGGGAAGGACCCCGTCGTTGAACAGCTTTGTTGCCGCCCTGATGCGATTCGGAATTGGTCGCCTGGCGGCCATTCTCGGCATCGGAGCCGGTGTGGCGGCTGTTCTGGTGGCTGTGACCATGGGTTATGGCGAGCCCAAGGGCCTTCTCTATTCCAACCTCGACATCAAGGAAGCCGGCAGCATCACCGCCGCCCTTGATCAGGCCGGGGTCAAGTATGAGGTCAAGGGAGACGGCTCGACCATCCTGGTGGGTCGCGATGAGGTCGCCTCTACCCGCCTCATGCTGTCGGGCAAAGGGCTGCCGACCTCAGGGTCGGTGGGCTATGAGATTTTTGACGAGGCCAATGCCCTTGGCCAGACCGACTTCGTCCAGCAACTGAACCGCCAGCGTGCCCTGGAAGGCGAACTGGCCAGAACCATCCGCAGCCTGGACGGCATTACCTCGGCCCGGGTCCACCTGGTCCTGCCCAAGCGCCAGCTGTTCGAGGACGAGGCCGAACAACCCTCTGCCGGGATCACCATCGGGGTCGGCGGGCGCGAACCCAATGCCCAGCAGGTTCGGGCCATGCAGAACCTGGTCGCCAGCGCCGTGCCCAATCTGAAGCCGGAGCGGGTCACCGTCGTCGACCAGCACGCCAAGACCTTGTCCAGCGGTGAAAACGGCATGGCCGGGGCCGCCGACGGCGAACGCGGCGATGTGGAGCAGCGCATCGCCAAAACCGTCAAACAGATGGTCGAGGGCATGGTCGGTGCCGGCAAGGCCCGGGTGAACGTCTCCGCCGACCTGGAACTGAAGCGGGTCACCCTGTCGGAAGAAACCTACAATCCCGATGGTCAGGTGATCCGTTCGGAAACCACCACCGAGGAAAACGCCAACGAGTCCCAGCCGGACGCCAGCGGCCAGACCTCGGCCAGTGCCAATATTCCCGGCGCACCGGGTGCCAACGGCGCCACCAACAGCTCGGCCAGCGGCCGCACCGAATCCACCACCAATTACGAGATCTCCAAGACCGTCCGCACCGAGGTCCAGGAGCCCGGCCAGGTAAAGCGGCTATCGGTCGCCGTGGCCGTGGACGGGATCACCGCCCAGGGTGCCGACGGCAAGCCCGGGGCCTATACCCCGCGTTCTGCCGAAGAGATGAAGCGCATCGAATCCCTGGTTCGTACCGCCGTCGGCTATGACGAAAAGCGCGGCGACCAGGTCACCGTGGTCAATGTCCGCTTCCCCTCCGACGCCGTGGCAGGTGGCACCGAAGCCACCAATCCCCTGATGGGCTTCGACAAGAACGACATCATGCGGGCCGTCGAGCTGGGCATCATGAGCATCGTGGCCCTGCTGATGATCTTCTTTGTGGTCCGGCCCCTGATCAAGGGGGCCACAGGGCCTGGGGGCCCTGGACAGCAGCTGGCCCTCTCCGGCCAGCAGCCCATCACGCGCATGGTCACGACCTCTGACGGCCAGGCCATGCAGGTGACGGTGGACCCTGCCACGGGTCAGGCCATGGCCGCCCTCCCGGGTCCCCAGGGCGACATCGAACAGCGCATCGACATCGCGCGTATCGAAGGCCAGGTGAAGGCCTCCTCGGTCCGACGCGTTGCCGATTTCGTCGACAGCAATCCTGAAGCCTCGGTGTCGCTCCTGCGCACCTGGCTGCACGATAGCGCTTGATGGTCCTGGCACCCAAAATGAAAGCCATCACAGACCCAGCACGGCTCAGTGGCCCCGAGAAGGCGGCCGTGATCCTGCTCGCTCTTGGGGAGGATCACGCCACCATCTGGCAGCAGCTGGATGAGGAGGAGATCAAGGAGATCTCCCAGGCCATGGCTGGTCTGGGTAGCGTCTCCTCCACTGTGGTCGAGCAGCTCCTGGTGGACTTCATCTCCGGCATGTCCGGGGCGGGCTCGATCATGGGCTCCTTCGAACAGACCCAGCGCCTGCTGGCGGCCTTCCTGCCGCCTGAAAAGGTCGACACCCTGATGGAAGAGATCCGCGGTCCTGCGGGTCGAACCATGTGGGACAAGCTGGGCAATGTGAACGAGGCGGTCCTCGCCAACTATCTGAAGAACGAATACCCCCAGACCGTCGCCGTGGTCCTGTCCAAGGTGAAGCCAGAGCACGCCGCCCGGGTTCTCGGAGCCCTGCCCGAAGACTTCGCCCTGGAATGCGTCACCCGCATGCTGCGCATGGAACCGGTGCAGCGCGAGATCCTAGACAAGATCGAACAGACCCTGCGGACCGAGTTCATGTCCAACCTGGCGCGCACCTCCAAGCGCGACAGCCATGAAATGATGGCGGACATCTTCAACTCCTTCGACCGCCAGACCGAGGCCCGTTTCATCGCGGCCCTGGAAGAACGCAACCGCGAAAGCGCCGAGCGCATCCGCGCCCTGATGTTCGTCTTCGAAGACCTGTCCAAGCTCGATCCCGGCGGGGTCCAGACCCTGCTGCGGGCCGTGGAGAAGGACCAGCTGGGTCTGGCGCTGAAGGGCTCCTCCGAGGCCCTTCGGGAAATGTTCTTCTCCAACATGTCCGAACGCGCCGCCAAGATCATGCGCGAGGACATGGAGGGCATGGGCCCCGTGCGCCTGCGTGACGTGGATCAGGCCCAGATGGCCATGGTCCAGGTGGCCAAGGATCTGGCAGCAAAGGGCGAGATCATGCTGGTCGGTGCCGGCGGCGATGACGAGCTGATCTACTGACATGACCAGCGCACCCCACCAGAGATTCACCTTCGACACCGACTTCGATAACGCCGGCGGCGTCACCCATGTCGTGGAACGTCCCAAGCGCCTCTATCCCCTGGAAGAGGTCGAGGCCATCCGCCGCGAGGCCTTCGAACAGGGCCGGGCCGAGGCGCACAATGGCCTGGTTGCCCGCCAGTCTGACGCCCTGCAGGTGATCGCCCATGCCGCCAGCGAGGCCCTGCCCCGTCTGGCCGAGGTCGCCCACGAACACCGCGTCGGGTCGGCTGAGCTGGCGCTTGCCTGTGGTCGCGCCATAGCTGATGCCGCCCTCGAGCGCTTCCCCGAAGCTGCCCTGGTAGCCGCCATCGAGTCCCTGGCCCGCGAGATCGAGTCCTCGCCCCGCCTCGTGGTCTCCGTCCATCCTGACCTGGTGGAGGGCCTGTCCGGCGTTCTTGGCGAGGCGGCCCAGGCCATCGGCTTTGCCGGTGCCATCCAGGTGCGTGGCGATGGATCTCGTATGCCCGCGGCCTTTCATCTCGATTTTGGCGATGGCACCGCAGAGTTCAATCCGGCCATGGCCGCTGACCGCGTGGCCGCCGTTCTGACCGCGGCTCTGGCGGCCGAAGGCCTCCATGCCGAACCCCTCACCCCCGGAAGCGAAGGCTGACCCCCATGTCAGACACCGAACTGAAGCTCGACGAGTTCGCGCCCTCCGAAGGGGCCCTGGTGGAAATACCCCAGGACTTCGAGGGCAAGAGTGCTACCGACCTGGCCCCGGTTTTCGATGTGCCGGTCTCGATTTCCGCCGTGCTCGGCCGCGCCAGCATGTCGGTGGCCCAGCTGCTGCAGCTGAGCTCCGGAAGCGTGCTGGAGCTGGACCGAAAAGTCGGCGAAGCGATTGATATTTATGTGAATAACCGCCTGGTGGCCCGGGGCGAAGTCGTGATTGTCGACGAGCGCCTGGGCGTGACCATGACGGAAATCATCAAGGACGGCGACACCTCATCCTGAAGCGGATGATGTGTGAGGAGATTTGAAATGCGGCTGCTGGTCGTCGGAAAACTGAACGGGCAATTGTCCACCGCCGTGAAGATGGCGATGTCGGCAGGGGCCAAGGTGAGCCATGTGGAGACCATCCAGGCCGCCACCCATGCCCTGAGGGCTGGCCAGGGGGCCGACCTCCTGCTGGTGGACTATGACCTGGATATCGCCGCCCTGATCGAGGCCAATGAGGCCGAACGTATCCGGGTGCCCGTGGTGGCCTGTGGCGTTGCTGCCGATCCCCAGAGGGCCGCCGCGGCCATCCGGGCCGGGGCCAAGGAATTCATCCCCCTGCCCCCGGAGGCCGAGTTGATCGCAGCGGTCCTGGCCGCAGTGTCCGACGACAACCGGCCTATGGTGGTGCGCGATGCCGCGATGCAGGCGGTCATTTCGCTGGCCGACCAGATTGCCGGGTCCGACGCCTCGATCCTGATCACCGGCGAAAGCGGATCGGGTAAGGAAGTGGTGGCCCGTTATGTCCATCAGAAGTCCCGCCGCGCCAATCGACCCTTCATCTCGGTCAACTGCGCTGCCATTCCTGAGAACCTTTTGGAGAGCGAGCTCTTCGGCCACGAAAAGGGAGCCTTTACCGGTGCCCTGGCGCGCCGGGTGGGCAAGTTCGAGGAAGCCAATGGCGGCACCCTGCTGCTGGACGAAATCTCCGAAATGGATGCCCGGCTCCAGGCCAAGCTGCTGCGGGCCATCCAGGAGCGCGAGATCGATCGGGTCGGCGGCACCAAGCCGGTCAAGGTGGATATCCGCATCCTCGCTACCTCGAACCGCGACCTTGTCCAGGCGGTCAAGGACGGGGTTTTCCGCGAAGACCTGCTCTATCGCCTCAATGTCGTGAATCTGCGCCTGCCGCCCCTTCGGGAGCGTCCGGGCGATGTCGTGGCCCTCGCCGAGCACTTCGCGCGGAAATATGCCGCCGCCAATGGCGTGGCCGAGCGTCCCCTATCGGCGGAGGCCAAGCGCCGCCTCACCGGCCATCGCTGGCCCGGCAATGTGCGGGAACTGGAAAACGCCATCCACCGCGCTGTCCTGCTGTCCCCCGGCAACGAGATTTCCGAGGACGCCGTGCGCCTGCCTGATGGCCAGCCCATGTTGGCAGGTGGTGATGTCGCCAGCCGGACCGCCCAGGCCGCTGCCACCGCCGCCGAAGCCGTGACCCGCGCCTATGTCGGCCAGACCGTGGCGGCCATGGAACAGCAGCTCATCATCGACACCCTGGAGCATTGCCTGGGCAACCGCACCCATGCCGCCAATATCCTCGGCATTTCCATCCGCACCCTTCGCAACAAGCTGAAGGAATACAACGAGGCTGGCGTCGCCGTGCCCGCGCCCCACATGGGTGCCAACGCGGCGTGACCGACCGGGCTGCCCGTAATGGAACGCGGCGCGCCCTGATTGCGGGGGGCCTTTCGGCTGCCCTGATGACCCGACCGGGTCTTGCCGCCAGCCTGCCCTTTGCTGACCTGGAAGACAGGGTCGACGGAAGGCTGGGGGTTCATGCCCTCGATACCGCCACGGGAAAAGTCCTTAGCCACCGGGCTTCGGAACGGTTTGCCCTCTGCTCCACCTTCAAGTTTCTGCTGGCCCTGCAGGTCCAGGCGCGGATCGAGGCGGGGCTGGAGCGGGCCGACCGTCCTGTGGCCTTCGGTAGCGCGGATCTCGCGCCCTATTCCCCCGCCCTGGAAGCCAGGCTCGGTGCCGGCCGGATGTCGGTGGCGGAACTCGTCCGGGCCATTCTTGAACTCAGTGACAACGGCGCGGCCAATCTGTTGCTCCGAACCCAGGGTGGTCCTGATGGCCTCACCGGCTATCTGCGGACCCTGGGCGACCCCGTGACCCGCCTAGACCGCATTGAGCCGGACCTGAACTCTGCCCTGCCGGGAGACCTGCGCGACACCACCAGCCCTGTGGTCATGACCGGCCACCTGAAGGCCCTGATTGATGGCAAGGCCCTGTCCGCCTCTGGCCAGCAGACCCTGCTCACCAGCATGGCAGCCTCCCGCACCGGACTGAACCGGTTGCGCAAGGATCTGCCCGCGGGCTGGCGAGCTGCTGACAAGACTGGCACGGGCCAACGGGGCTCGACCAATGATGTGGCCATCCTCTGGCCGTCCGGGCGCAAGCCCATTCTGGTCAGCGCCTATCTGACAGAGACCGAAGCCCCCATTGCTGATCGCGAGGCCGTCCTGGCCGAGGTCGCTCGTCGGGTGGTCAAGACCTTTAGCCACGGACAGGCCTGATGGCTGACACCAGTTTCTTCGGCGGCGCGCGCCCGACCCCCGGCAATGTCTGGGGCTGGCTTGCACGGGGTGAGGTCGCCCTGGCCGTCGGCGTCATCGGCGTGGTCATTCTGCTGATCCTGCCGATCCCGGCCTTCCTGCTGGACCTCCTGCTGGCGGTCTCGATCACGTCTTCGGTCCTGATCCTGATGACTTCGCTGCTGATCAAGCGGCCGCTTGAGTTCACGGCATTTCCGACCGTGCTGCTGGTCACAACCCTGTTCCGCCTTGCCCTCAACATCGCCTCGACCCGTCTGATCCTGGGTCATGGTCATGAGGGCGGTCACGGGGCCGGCAAGATCATCGAGGGCTTCGGCAAGTTGATGATGGGGGGCAATTACGTCATCGGCGTGATTGTCTTCGCCATCCTCGTCCTTGTGAATTTTGTCGTTATTACAAAGGGTTCAGGCCGGATCGCTGAGGTCGCGGCCCGCTTCACCCTGGACTCCATGCCCGGCAAGCAGATGGCGATCGATGCCGATCTGTCGGCTGGCCTGATCGATGAAGCCCAGGCCAAGTTGCGCCGCAAGGAGCTGGAACAGGAATCCACCTTCTTCGGGGCCATGGACGGTGCGTCCAAGTTCGTCCGCGGTGATGCCGTCGCAGGCCTGGTCATTGTGGCGATCAATGTGATCGGCGGCATCCTGATCGGGGTGATCCAGCACAAGGTGCCCCTGGGCCAGGCAGCCTCGACCTATACCCTGATGACCATCGGTGACGGTCTGGTCAGCCAGATCCCGGCCCTTATCATCTCCATCGCCGCCGGCTTCCTGGTGTCCAAGGCCGGTGTGGACGGCTCGGCGGACAAGGCCCTGGTGACCCAGCTGGCCATGAACCCCATTGCCCTGGGCATGGTGGCCGCTGCCGCCGGGGTCCTCGCCCTGATCCCGGGAATGCCCCTGTTGCCCTTCGCCCTGATCAGCATCGGGGCCGGGTCCCTGGCCTGGAAACGGTCCATCGATGCCGACAAGCCGGCCCCGGTCGAGGCCCCCATTTCCACAGGACCAGCGGAGAACGAAGACGAGCCGATCTCCAATTCCCTGGCGATCGACGAGATCAAGATCGAGCTTGGCTATGGCCTCCTCCCCCTGATCAATGATCTGGAGGGCCGGCGTCTGACAGACCAAATCAAGGCCCTGCGCCGGACGCTTGCCTCCGACTATGGCTTCGTCATGCCGGCGGTGCGCATCCTCGACAATATGCGGCTGGCCTCCCAGGGCTACATGATCCGCATCAAGGAGATGGAGGCTGGCGGCGGTGAAGTCCGTCTGGGCTCCCTCATGGCCATGGATCCCCGTGGCGGCCAGGTGGAGATCCCCGGCGAGAACGTCCGTGAACCGGCCTTCGGCCTGCCCGCCACCTGGATCGACGACGCCCTGAGGGAGGAAGCGACCTTCAGGGGCTATACGATCGTGGACCCGGCCACGGTGCTCACCACCCACCTGACCGAGATCCTCAAGGAGAACATGCCGGATCTGCTGTCCTATGCAGAGACCCAGAAGCTGCTCAAGGACCTGCCCGAGGCCCAGAAGAAGCTCGTGGACGATCTGATCCCCTCCGTCGTCTCGGCCACCACAGTCCAGCGGGTGCTTCAGACCCTGCTGCGCGAGCGGGTCTCGATCCGCGACCTGCCCTCGATCCTGGAAGGCATCGGCGAGGCCGCCCCCCATACCCAGTCCATCACCCTTTTGGTGGAACAGGTCCGGGCACGCCTGTCGCGGCAGCTGTCCTTCGCCCACCGTGGTGATGACGGGGCTCTGCCGATCATCACCATGTCGGCGGAATGGGAAAACGCCTTTGCCGACGCCCTGATCGGTGCCGGAGATGAAAAGCAGCTGGCCCTGGCCCCATCCCGCCTGCAGGAGTTCATCCGTGGCGTGCGCGATGCCTTTGAGCGCGCCGCCCTGGCCGGCGACACCCCGGTCCTGCTGACCAGCCCACAAATCCGGCCCTATGTCCGCTCCATCATCGAACGCTTCCGTGGCCAGACCCCGGTGATGAGCCAGAATGAAATCCACCCCAAGGCGCGTCTGCGCACGGTCGGTTCCATCTGACGCGATTTTGGCCCGTTGCGGTCGAGCGCCTTGGCTGGTAGCGGTTTGGCGCGGGGCGCATTTCCTGACTCCCTGCCGTTGGAACACGCATGCGGCCCAATAAACCCTCACCCCAGCGCGGCCCCGGAGCGACGATCTTCTGGGATCTGCTGACCTTTGAGAAGTTGATGACCAACCAGGTCATCCACCTGATCTATTGGGCTGGCCTGGCCTTGATCGCCTTTGTGGCCTTCGGTTTCGTCGGAACGGCTGTCGGCGTCGCCCTGCGGGAAAACCTGCTTATGGGCCTGCTTCTGGCCGTCGGCATTCTGGTGGCCGGCTTCCTGGTGGTCTGCGCCCTGATCCTGCTGTGGCGCTCGTTCTGCGAACTCTATGTCGCCCTGTTCCGCCTCAGCGATGACATCCACGCCCTGCGCAAGGTGGCGGACGCCGAGCAGGCCCGGGGCGATCCTAGGCCCTGATCGCGATCAGGGACTTGGTCAGACCGGCCAGTTTCTCATCCACATATCTGGCGTCCGGAAACAGATAGCCGAACTGCGCCTTGTCCAGCAGACGGGCATCCTGAACCTCCCGCATGGCCTCTCCCATGTCCTTTGCCCGCTCACTGAAGCCATGGGCGCGTCGCATGAGCGCCTTCGCGCGGCTCTGTTCCGATCTCCAGTGGAAAAAGGCGGTCGAGAAGTGCGGCTCTATGGGGAACCAGAAATAGGGTGTCTGGACGTAATAGCTGGGAGCCAGACGACGGGTCTCCCGGGCAAAGGCCTCCATCCGGGGCCAGTCACCCACATGCTCAACCACCGAGTTGGAATGAACCAGGTCGAAGCTGTTGTCGGCAAACCGGGACAGGTCGCAGGCATCCCCCTGCATGGCCGTGAACATAGGGTCAGTGGCCTCGATGGTCTCGAAATTCACGAGGGTAATGTGAATCCCGGAGGCTTCGAGAAAGGCCCGATCAAACAGGCTCCAGTAGTCCACACGGCCGCCGAGATCGAGAATGCGGCATTGCCCTTCGCGCGCAGCGATCGTGGTGATCAGCTCCACAACATGGCGCGAGCGGGCGCGGCGCATGCGGTTGGCCAGTGACCGGGGATTGGAAGGGTCCTGGAGGGCATAGATCAGGTTCATGCCCCAAGTCTTAGGGACCCCGGCTTAGGTTTTGGTAAAACCTCAGTCAGCAAACGCCCGCGCAAGGACTTGGGCAGGCAGCTTGGCCTGGCCCAGTTCATCAAAGGGCGCTGGCATGTCCTTGATGTTTTCTGCCCTGAGCCAACTATCCTGATCCCTCAGACCCCAGAGGGTAAAGGCAAATTGCTGGGACCTGGGCAGGGCGCAGAAGGCCTCAGCCGTCTCCGCATAGACCCGGGCCTGAGCCTGGGCGAGGCCCGCCGGTGAGCCAAAGGACACCTGGCTGCGGGTCTGGGAGACGTCCAATTCCGACAGGTGGATTGGCAGGCCGAACCGGGCCAACTGGGCCAGGGTCCGGGTCATGGATCCGGCGGGCATATCGGCGTTCAAATGGCTCTGGCAGCCAAGCCCTCCAAGGGGAACGCCAGCGGCCAGCAGCTTGCCCACCAGCCGCTGGAAGCTGTCGAACTTCCGGGGCAGGCTTTCCAGATTATAGTCATTGAGAAACAGGACCGCATTCGGGTCCGCCTCGTGGGCCACGCGGAAAGCCCTGACCATGTGATCAAAGTCTCCCAGACGACTGGCCCAAAGGCTCTCGCGCCAACCGTCGCCGTCTTCGGCAATCACCTCATTGACCACATCCCAGCCGACCGCCCCGCGATAGCGGCCCACGACGGCGGTGATGTAATTGTCGAAAGCCTGACCGAACCCGACGCGCCCCTCATCCAGCTTCAGGAAGGCCGGGGGCTTCTGGTCATACCAGACCAGGGTAGTGCCATAGAGGCCCATGCCATTGGCCCTGGCAAAGGCCGCAATGCGGTCCGGACGGTCGAAGCGGAAGGAGCCATCGTCCTGGACGATGTACTCCATCTTCATTTCCCATTCGGGGGTGATCTGGCTGCAATGGGTCTGGGCAAGCCTCACCCAGGCGGGGTCCTGCAGGTGGGAATCCTGAACACAGGTCCCGACCCGAAAAGGTGCGACGGTCTTCAGGCCCGGCACGGGGCCCGAAGCCATCAGGGCCTGGGCCTCAGCCGGACGATTGCAGCCCGTGAGGGCCAGGGCACCGGCCAGCACGCCACGGCGGCTGATGGCCGGGGTCATCAGCGCTGGGTCCCGGCCCGGCGCAGGCCCATCTCGTCCATGGCCGCCGTTTCCCGGCGGGCCAGTTCCTTGACCTGGACCAGGCGGGCGGCCTCGGCCACCTGCTCGTATTTCTTCTGTTCCTCGAAGGCCACGGCAAGGGCTTCCCGTGCGCCCAGCTGTTCCAGGGCAATCCGGTCGATCTCCGCCTGGGCCAGGGCCTTGCGGACCCTCAGGCCCTCGAGGAAGCCGGGCTGGAACCAGCCGTTCTCCAGATCCTCACGGGCATTCTGGGCCTCGGCCTCGCCCTCGGCGTCCAGGAAGACCAGCTTCATCTCGGCCTGGGTCAGGCGATCCGATATCTCGGCCAGACGCTTCTGCAGGGTCTCGACCTCATAGGTCGACAGGCGGATCAGGGATTTCGCCCAACTCATGACGCGTCACTCATCAAAATCTGTTGCAGGCGCTCGAAACTCTCGTCGAGGCTCGTTACTTCGTCCTTGTCCTGCCCGAGGAAGGCCTCAAGGGCCGGGTTGAGCAGGATGGCCCGGTCGACCTGCGGGTCGGCGCCGGCGCGATAGGCCCCGATGCGGATCAGCTCTTCCATATTGGCGTAGGCAGACAGGGCCTGACGGGCCCCGGTGACGATCTGACGTTCGTGGGGCAGGTGGCAGCCCGGCATGGTCCGGCTGATGGACTTCAGGACATTGATGGCCGGGAAACGGCCGCGCTCGGCAATGGCCCGTTCCATGACGATGTGGCCATCGAGGATACCGCGCACCGCATCGGCAATCGGCTCATTATGATCGTCGCCATCCACCAGGACGGTGAAGAGCCCCGTGATCGGCCCGGCCGTGGTGCCGTCCGGCCGCACAGGCCCGGGTCCTGCCCGCTCCAGCAGCTTGGGCAGCTCGGTGAAGACGGTCGGGGTATAGCCCTTGGTGGTCGGCGGTTCGCCTGCCGCCAGACCGATTTCCCGCTGGGCCATGGCAAATCGGGTGACCGAGTCCATCAGGCACAGGACCTCAAGGTCCTGATCCCGCAGGAACTCGGCAATGGCCAGGGTCATATAGGCCGCCTGGCGCCGCTTGAGGGCAGGCTCGTCTGAGGTCGCCACGACGACGATGGCCCGCTTCAGACCCTCTTCGCCCAGGGTCTCTTCGATAAACTCACGAACCTCCCGGCCCCGCTCGCCGATCAGGCCGACCACCACAGCGTCGCAGTCCGCCTGCTTGGCCAGCATGGACAGCAGGACGGACTTGCCGACCCCGGAGCCAGCGAAGACGCCCAGACGCTGGCCGCGGCAGCAGGTGGTAAAGACGTTCATCGACCGCACGCCGAGATCGAGGCGCTCACCCACCCGGCCCCGGGCATGGGCGGCAGGCGGAGGACTTCTCAGAGGATAGGGCGTGGGGCCTTGGGGAAGTCGGCCCTTGCCGTCGATGGGCTCGCCAAAGGCATCGACGATACGTCCCAGCCAGGCCCGCGTCGGCCGAACCGCGGACCCTTGAGGTTCAATCCGGATCTCGGCACCGGGAGCAACTCCCTCTACCGGACCGAAGGGCATGAGCAGGGCGCGGGTCTCGCGGAATCCGACGACCTCGGCTGAGAGCGGACGATCGCCGTGGCGGTGGATCTCGGCCCGGGCACCAACGGCCAGGCGGGTCATACCGCCACGCGCTTCAATGAGCAGGCCGTTCACCGCAGCCACCCGACCGGACACGGTCAGGGGATCAATCCGCGCCACAGCCGCTGTCAGATTACGCAATCGTCTACCCCGGTTCTGAGATGGGAGAATCGGCCTGACGCGCTTAACCGCTGATGAAGATGGAAGGCCCGAAGGACCGCGAACAGCCCGCGAAATCGGGACTCACGTCCAATCACAAAAGATTCAACTGCCCGGTGAGCCCGGAAGGGAACCGGCCCTTGCTGCCGAATCCGCATCACATTAACGATTCGGTCAGACAGCTTCTTCATTATTAATTTGTCTAAAAGACCTCGGCGAAGTTCACGGCGAGGGTTCAAGTAGATTCCGGGGGGACCGGGGTCGTATGACGCGGACGTCTAGGAGGACCTTATGCGCGTTCTGTTGATTGAGGACGACAGCGCCACCGCGCAAAGCATCGAGTTGATGCTGAAGTCCGAGGGTTTCAACGTCTACACCACCGACCTGGGTGAAGAAGGCGTGGATCTGGGCAAGATCTATGACTACGACCTCATTCTTCTCGACCTGAACCTGCCTGACATGAGCGGCATGGATGTTCTGCGCACCCTGCGGGTCGCGAAGATCAACACCCCGATCATGATCCTGTCCGGTTCGGCCGAGATCGACACCAAGGTGAAGACCTTCTCCGGTGGTGCCGACGATTACATGACCAAGCCCTTCCACAAGGATGAGCTGGTCGCCCGCATTCACGCCGTTGTCCGCCGCTCCAAGGGCCATGCCCAGTCGGTGATCAAGACCGGCGACATCACCGTCAACCTCGACGCCAAGACCGTGGAAGTTAACGGCATGCGCGTTCACCTGACGGGCAAGGAATACCAGATGCTGGAGCTCCTCTCGCTCCGCAAGGGCACGACCCTGACCAAGGAAATGTTCCTGAACCACCTCTATGGCGGCATGGACGAGCCCGAGCTGAAGATCATCGACGTCTTCATCTGCAAGCTTCGCAAGAAGCTGGCCGCCGCCGCCGATGGCAAGCACCACATCGAAACTGTCTGGGGCCGCGGCTATGTCCTGCGCGACCCGCAGGAGGCTCAGGTCGCCGCCTGATCCCACGGCTTTCACGGCAAAGACGCCCGCCCTCACCGGCGGGCGTTTCTGTTTGTGCCCCATGACGGGCCGTGCAGGAGTCGTCCCCCCGCCAGAAACCCGCTAGGATCGGTGAAAATCGGGGTGGGGACACTGATATGGAACGCTTGATCGCCTTGGCTGCGGCCGTCATCGGCGCGCTCACCCTGGCCTGGTTCACCGAACAGACCCCGCGGCCAGTCGCCGACAATGCACCCCCCGGGGTCTTTTCGGCCAATCGTGCTGTGAAGGACGTCGCCATGATTGCGGCCCGACCTCATCCGGTCGGATCCGCCGCCAATGCCCGCGTCCGTGACCATCTCATGGCCCGCATGTCCGCCATGGGCCTGAGCCCACGGATCCAGCACACCGACACCTTCCGGGTGCGCAGCAACAAGCGCGGCACCATACTGGTCGGGGGGACCGTCGAGAACCTGATCGGCGTGCTCCCCGGCAAAAGCCGGTCCCTGCCGGCCCTCGCCCTCATGGCCCATTATGACAGCGTTCCTGGGTCTCCTGGTGCCGCTGACGATGCTGCCGGAGTGGCCTCGGCCCTGGAGATCATCCGGGCCGTCAAGGCCCAGGGGACTCCCGAGCGCGACATCATCGTCCTGATCACCGACGGCGAGGAAGCCGGACTGCTGGGGGCCCAGGCCTTTTTCGACCAGGACCCGCAGGCCGCACGCATCGGCATGCTGATCAATATGGAATCCCGGGGCGGCGGTGGCCGGGTCCAGATGTTCCAGACCGGCCCCAAGAACGGCGAGATGGTCAAGCTGTTCAAGGCCAGTTCGGTGAAGCCGGTCTCGAGCTCCCTGTCGGTCTTTCTGTACGAGAACATGCCCAATGACACGGACTTCACCGTGTCCCGGGACAAGGGCATCAACGGCTTGAACTTCGCCTTCATCGGCAAGCAGTTCGACTATCACTCGCCGACCTCGACGACCGAGAACCTGGACAAGGGCTCCCTCCAGCACATGGGCGACCAGGGCCTTGCCGCCACCCGCGCTGCCGCCTTTGCCAAGACCTTGCCGGCAAAGGCCCCGGACGCCGTCTATGCCCAGACCTTTGGCGGCCATCTGCTGGCCTATCCCGCCTGGGCCGGGTGGGGCGTTCTGATCCTCATTGCCGGCCTGATGGGGCTCGGACTGCGTAGCGCCCGCAAGACAAATGCCCTGCCGGTCATGGATGTGGTCAGGGGCGCGAGCACGGCCCTCTTCCTGATCACTTTTTCCGCCGCCCTGTTCCGCATGGCCCGCGTGGCCAGCGGTGCTGCGGCAGGCTTCATGGAACAGAGATACCTGCTTGCCCAGGTCGTGCGCTGGGAGGCCGCCATCCTGCTGATTGGCCTGGGAGCCCTCACCTATGGCGCTGCGGCCCTGGGCAAGGGCCGCTCGAGGCAGGCGGCGGGATTGCTGGCCCTGGCCGCAGGCCTTGGATGTTCCATCACCGGCCAGCTGGACATGATCGGCCTGGCCCTGGGCGGCACGGCCGCCGTCCTGGCCGCCCTCACCTTTGCGCGCCCCGTGGCCCTGCCCGGTGCCTGGGCCGGCCTGCAGCTGACCGGGCTGCTGGTGGCCCTTGGCCTGCAGATCGCAGCCCCTGCCACCGCCTTCCTGGTCGCCTGGCCCATGATCATCGCGGCTGGGCTTGGCGCGGCCAGCGGATTTGGCACCCGCCAAGCTCGACCCCTGCTGGTTCTGGCGGCCCTGGTTGGTGGCCTGGGTGCTTCCTGGCTTCTGGGCTTTGCCCACGGGGTCTTCCAGGGTCTCGACATGGTGGACCTTCTGGCCCTGTTCGTCTGGCTCTGCGCCATCCTGCTCTGGCCCCTGTTCCAGCCGGAGCCAGAGGAAGCCCATGCCCGCAACATCGGCCTCGCCATACTGCTGGCAGGCTTCCTG
>CAIYZB010000281.1 GCA_903930545.1 uncultured Alphaproteobacteria bacterium | reverse complement strand
CTGGCAATCGCGCAGGAGGAGGACTGCTCGGCCAGGGTACGGAAGCTGCGATTATCGCCGGAAACCTCGACCTTGCCAGGCACAAGGCGCAGGGTCTGCTGCATCCAGCGGCCATAGGTAGCGCCACCGGATCGCTCGCAATGACCGGCAAACAGGGTCTGGACGCAGGCATTGAGGCTCAATTCGCCCGGCAGGCGGTTCCAGTTGGCCCCCGAATAGCGCCAGCAGGAGCCCGCCGGGGCATTGGCGACCGGTGCCACACTGGCCGAGGGCGCGCTCGGCGCCTGGGGTGCGGAAGTGGAATGGCCCGGATTGGTGACGGGAGCAGCCTCTTCGGTGGGCGGCAAGGGCGACAGCACCGTTCCGGCCTGATCGGCGGCCGCAAGATTGCCACTGGAGTCTACGCCCACATCCAGGGAGCCCGTCGCCACGCCATTCTTGCGGGCACATTCGGCAAGGGTGATCTCGCCGACGAACTGACCCGCCACAAAACAGCGCAAGGGCCTGGCCGGATCCATTCGCCCGTCATCGGGATTGACCGTTTCGACCACCAGGCCGCCCTGGGACGCGGGAGGCGGGGGAACCTTTTCTCCCCTGCCCTTGACGCCAAGGCCGATGGCAATGCCAAGACCAGCCAGAAGGGCAAAGGCCCCTCCGGCAAGGGCCAGGACAATTCTGCGGTCGTTCAGGAAATCCATGGGTCTTCGCTAGACTGCGGGGCGCGGGGATTCAAGCCAAGGTCGCGTCCGAGGCGAAAATCACCCGCCGAGACGGTCCAGAGCGGCCTGATAGTTGGAGATCTGGTTGCTCAGATAGGTGGGCACCTTGCCTGTTGCTGCGGCCGTTGCCGCCGTGACGGCCTTGGGCGTGGCGGCTGCGGCGAGGTCCTTGTAGGCCGTCCGGATGGCCCCCTGGGCGGTGGCCAGCTCCGCCAGGACGTGACGGACGGCCTCCGGGGTATCGAGGGTGAGGTCGGTTTTCAGGCTCAGGCCATAGATATTGCCCTTGCCGTCAGCCGGCACGGACTTGCCATCCTTGTTGACGACGGTCGTACGCACGACCCCTGCGGAAAGCCCAAGCACCTCAAGGGCGTCGGCCGTGCCCTTTCCGGACAGGAACTCAAGGGTATTGCGCGGGTTGAGCGGCTTGACCTGGAGCTTGCGCACCCCGTCCACCGGCACAATCTCGATCTTGGCCTGATAGCTGAGGGCCCGTCTCAGCTTGGTGGCCAGGGTATCCAGGGTATCATTGTTTTCTATCGTCACGGTCTTCAGAGTGCCGGTGCCGGCGCGGACCTGGAAACTGTCCCCCCCGCGGACGGCACTGACCGCCGTGATCCGGGTGGAGTCCTGCATGTCCAGGGTCCCCTTGGGCAGGCCAAGGCGATCCAGAACCGACGATCCTGCGGTATCCAGGGCGATGGCCGTCGGGGCCGCATAGCCATCCTTGCCGGTGAAGCGCCGCGACCATTCCACAGTGCCGGCGTCGATGTTCAGTCGGGTCAGGAAGCCGTCCTTGGTGCCGACCGGGGTCTGGCCGGGCAGGTCCGAACCTGCCGTCCCGGTCAGCCAGACCTGGCCGTCGGCCACGGCCATGGCGGTGGCCCGATCACTTCCGGCACCGCCGTAGAAGGCCAGCCGATCGGTGCCCGCCGCGGTCAGGCTGGTTGAGATCTGGGCGGCGAAGGCGTCCGTGCCACCGCTGAAGGCACGGGTGACGGTGCCCACGGACAGGGAGGCTGTATTGGCATTACCCACCACCACGAGCTTGCCGTTGTCGAGACCAATGCCGGTGAGGTCGCCGCCCTGCAGGTCGCCCAGATCACGGATGGCGGTCTGGGTTGCGGAATTGGTGCCCAGTTCAAAGCGACGTACCACGGCGTGGCCATTCTCATTGGCGGCCACGAGCAGGCCCGTCCCGTCCACCAGCAGGCCTGCGGGCTTGTCGCCTTCGGTAGTGCCGAACTGCTGGGTGAACAGGGTCTCGACCTTGCCGGCCGCATTGGCCTTGAAACCCTGGATGTAGGTATCGAAGCCGCCAATGGTGCTGGTCCCCGACATCTGGGAACGGGTGCGGCCAGCCACATAGACCGCGCCATCCGCGCCAAAGGCCAGGCGATTGGCCTCGTCATCAAGGCGCGCCCCTCGACGCTGGGTCCAGACTTCCTGTCCGTCGGCATCAAACAGCGTGACGAAGCTGTCGGTATTGGCCGAATAGGTGCCGCTGTCACCCGAGTTGAGAGCGCCCTCGGTCGCCCCTTTCAGGGTTCCCTTGACCGAGCCGGCGATAGCGACCTGGCCATCTGCGGACACAGCTAGGGCCAGGCCCGAAGCGTCCTCTGCGGCACCGAGGGTCCGGCTGAAGACCAGCTTGCCGGCGGAATCGTATTTCATCAGAGCGACGTCGCGGGTGCCCTTGATGACCTGATCGCCCGTCTTGGCGGTGATATCGGCCAGGGCGTAGAAGCTGCCATCGGGTCCGGCGGCCGTGGCGCGAACCGTCTCGACCTCCTTGCCCATGGCCTCAGACCAGGCCCGTCCCTCGACCCAGTTGGCCTCAGCCGTGGCCTGCAGCGGGGACGCCACTGCCGTGGTGTCGGTCTGGAACTTCAGCAGCTGGCGCTCGGTAGTCCCGTCCTTGGTGGCTGGCTTTCCGTCCGGGTCGGGATTGCCAATGGACTGGGCCAGATAGACAGCCCCCGCAGTCTGGGCGGTGGTGAACTTCACGGTCTCGCCGGAGTCCACCTTGACCTTCAGCGCCCAGCTGTCCTGGGTTGCGGCCAGGGTCACCTTCTTGCCGTTGACATCCACGGTCCTCGGCTTGCCTGGCAGTCGCTGGCTCGCAATACGGGTCTGGACACCATCTGCCGCAAGCTTGTCGTTTATGTGATTGATGACATTGGCAAAGGTTCGCGGCGTCGATCCCATTTCCGACAGGTCGATGGCGATGGTGTGATCGACATTGACCCGCTTGATCTCGAAATTGAACTTCACATCGCCCTGGAAGGCCGCCACGACCTGGCTGGAATCGCCGGTGATCAGGGGGGCTGTGACATATTCGGTCTTGGCCTTGGGCACCCCGACCGTGCGGTTCTTGTCCAGAGCCTCACCGCGGGTCAGGCGCAGGGCGTCAAGGTCCAGGGCGTCGGAATAGGTGGTGACCTCAGCAAGACCCTTGGCAAAGACCCGCTGGATCTGGGCCTTGTCCACGGAGGTAAGCCCCTTTGCATTCATCCGCTCGGCGACCCCGTTCAGGGTCGTGAGCCCCTGATAGAGGGCAAACAGCTTCTTGTAGTCGGCCCCTGCCCCAGCGAGATCGAGCTGGGCGGCATTCTCGTCGACCATCTTGTGGCCCAGCAGCGCCTTCTTCACCGCCTCGGTAATGACCGCGGGCTTGGATTGGCTGGAGGTCGGCGACCAGGGCGCGGTGGGCGCGTATTTCTTGCCTGGCGTCGCGCCACCTGTGCTGCCAGCCGAGGACGCGCCCGAACGGGCGGCGTAGTAGTTGGACAGCAGGTTGGTGTCGAAAGCGACCACCTAAAGCCTCGCAACGCGCCGGACAAAATTGTCCAGGCCAAGCCTAGGCCACCAAGCCCTGCCAGCCGGTTAAGACCCGAAAGCAAAACGGCCCGACAGAACCTGTCGGGCCGCCTGAAATCCGTGATCTTTCAACCTATTTGAAGAGCGACAGGATGATCTGAGGTGCCTGGTTGGCGATCGACAGGGCCTGGGTGCCAAGCTGTTGCTGGACCTGCAGGGCCTGCAGCTTGGCGCTTTCCTTGGCGAGGTCAGCGTCCACCAGATTACCAACTCCCGTCTGGAGCACATCGCTGAGCTTGGAGACGAACTTGTTGTGGGCCTCGATCTGGCGCGACTGGGCACCGAGATCGCCAAGGGACTGGTTCACATTGGCAATGGAGGCGTTGAGCGCCGTGAGGGCCGTGCCCGCCAGGGTCACCGTCGTGATCGAGGAGGTCGCGGCCAGGGTGACGATGGCGCCGCCGAGAGACATGTTCTTGGCCGACAGCGTGATGTAGGCATTGGCATCGGCATTGGCGAGGAAACGGATCGAGCCCGTCACAGAGCCATCCAGGATGTTCGCGCCATCAAACTCGGCGTTCTGAACCACCTGACTGATCTGGCGAAGGATGGCCTTGTAGTCCGCATCCAGGGCCGTCCGTGAGGTCGAGTCCAGGGACGGATCCTGGGAGGCAACGACCTTTTCCTTCATCTGGATGAGAAGGTCAGAAATCGACTCGCCGGCGGTCATGGAGACTTCGGCGATGGACTGTGCCCGGTTCAGGCTCATGGACACGGCGTTCAAGGCACCGATGTCGCCTCTCTGCCCCTGGGCGATCGACCAGATGGCGGCATTATCCTTGGCATTCCCGATTTTAAGACCGGTATTGATGCGGCTCTGGGTCATCCCGAGCTCGTCATTGGTCTTGTTCAGGTTCTGCAACGCAGTCAGCGCAGACTTGTTCGTATGCACGCTGATGGTCATGGCGGCCTCCTTGGCACACCCGATCCTGAGGGCAACGAACGCGACTCGACGGGACCGGTTTTCCTGTCCCGGAAGCTATGGAATCATGGTGTCCAGAAGGTTAACGCCCATACACCAATGCCCGCACACCGGAGACCGGGGCGGTGGGAGCAGGCCTTGAAGAGGCCAGCGACGAAGGCAGACTCAGATGTTCGCGCTGAACACCGATCCGGCCGAGTAAGAGTCCGCGTCCTTCAGCTTCAGCACGTCCTCCCGAGGGAACTGGGCGACAATGTCCCCGGTCCGGCGGTCAACGGTCTTGTAGACATAGGACCCGCCCTGGGGGTCTTCCTCGATGATCAGCCTCAGATCAGCCTCGCCCTCGGTAACCGCGGGCTTGGCCGCGATCGGCGGGAGGTCCAGGGCAAAGCCCCGGCTGTTCGGAGAAGTGACTTCCGTGGGCGCAGAGATGCTTGCCAGTCTGTTTTCCATATCTCCTTCCACCGGACAGGGTCCGATGCCTCACTAAGACCGCGCCGGACGGAGTCGCCCCCGCCCGCCACGGCCCGACGCGCGAACGGATCGCGCGCCGGGATTGCGGCTTAACGGAAGAGCCCGAGAAGCATTGAAGAGCTGCCATTGGCGATGGACAGGGCCTGGACACCCAGCTGCTGCTTGGTCTGCAGCGACTGGAGCTTGGCACTTTCCTTGGCCAGATCGGCGTCCACCAGATTGCCGATACCGGCATCCATGGTGTCCTGAAGCTTGTCGACGAACGACAGATGGGTGCCCAGGGCCTTGGAACCGGTGCCGAGCTTGGCAAGGGCGGTGGAGACATTGGTGATCGAGGTGGTCACCGTGGCAATCAGGGTATTGGCGATGGTCGCGGTGGACAGCGAAGCCGTGGCGGCAACGGTGACATTT
>CAIYZB010000280.1 GCA_903930545.1 uncultured Alphaproteobacteria bacterium | reverse complement strand
GCCCAGCATCACCTGGGCTTCCCCGGCACCATCTCGCTGCGGCCCTCGACCTTCATCGCCGCCATCGGCGACTGGGTGCGCTCCCTCGCCGCCCATGGCTTTACCCGGATCTATTTCCTCAATGGTCATGGCGGCAATGTCGCCACCATCGAGGCGGCCTTTTCGGAGCTCTATGCCGAGGCCAGCTTTGCCGGTCGCCCCCGGGGTTTTTCCCTGAAGCTGAAGAACTGGTGGGAACTGAAGGGCGTCATGGCCCTGGCCAGCCGCCAGTTCCCGACGGGCCACGGCAGCCATGCCACCCCCTCAGAAATCGCCGTGACCCAGTGGGCCTATCCCGACGCCATCAAGACCGCGTCCTATTCCCCCCAGATCGCCCCGACCGGACCGATCCGCGAGGCCATGGATTTCCGGGCCCGCTATCCCGACGGACGCATGGGCTCGGACCCGGCCCAGGCCAGTCCGGAAAAGGGTGGGGAACTTGTGCGTCAGGCGGCCGAGGGGCTGATCGCCGACGTTGCCGACTTCACTAACGAAGCCGTGCCAGGCAGCTAGAACATCCGGGCAGGGGCGGCGATCCGGGAGGCCTGCTTGGTCTTGGGACGCCCCTGCCAATCCAACTCTTCCGGCTTGACGATCTCTTCGCTCTTGGGCGCAGCATCTGAGGCTATGGTCATGTGGGTCTCGGCGGCGGCCACCTGGATGGCCTCGGCCGGCTTTCCGGCGGCGAGATCGGTGGGGGCCGCTTCGGCGTCTGCCAACTCATCGGTCACCAGATCGGTCTTCTGGCCATTGGTCAGCCGGTCGAGGGCTGCGATCTGCATGCCTTCCAGCTCAGAGCCTTCATAGCGACCGCCGAAGGCCCCGGGCTGACCCCAGCCACCGGTCCAGCGATAGAAGATATGGGCCCCGATGGTGGAGACCTTGAGCAGGTTGGGGCTCCAATAGGCCGCCACATAATTGGCGTGATAGTGGGTGGCATTGCCCACGGCCTTCATCACATAGCCGTTGAGGGCGGCCTGGGCGATGGCCCGGGCCCGGGCCCAGGTCTCCGGCTGGGGCACCCGCTTCATGGCCCCGTCGCAGGTAAAGCTGAACTGGCAGCCGGTGGTGCGGTTGGAACCCTGGAAGACCACACCACAGACGGTCTTGGGATAGGCCGGATGCCGCAGGCGGTTGAGCACCACCTGAGCAACAGCCTTCTGGCCCTCGGGGCTTTCCCAGGCGGCTTCGTAATAGATGGCGGCGGTCATGCAATCCACGGCCCGGGACTCGGCCAGAAGGCCGCCGGCGGTCAGGTGGAAGGGCTTGGCCGGGGGATTGGGGCCGCGATAGGTGGGATTGGCCAGATTCCAGGCCCGGGCCGCATCGGGGTCCAGGTCCTGCAGGCGCATCACGGCGGGCTCGCTGGCCTGGACCGGCACCTCGGCATTGGTGCTGGCCTTCTGGAAGGCCGACTGCAGTTCGGGGGTCATCCGGCTGGCCAGGGTCAGCATGGCCGGGTCCATGCCCGCCGTCAGACGGGCAAAGGCCTCCGGTGACATCTCACCGGCGGTCAGTTTCGCAATCCGCGCAGAGGGCTTTGCCGGCACCGAGGCCAGGGCCACGCCCCCGGTCAGCAGGGCCAGAAGGCACAGCTCGGCGGCCACCATGTGCATGGCGTCGCGCCGGGGCAGATTGTCCCAGAAGGCCTGAGCCAGATGTCGAAGCTGAACGATCAAAAACCACAAAACCCGTCAGGAGGCTGAAAGGCATCCATTTTCGCGGCCCATATAGGGCCGAAAGGGCAGAATGCCAATAGCATCCAGAATGCTCAGATGGGGTATTTGTTCCCATCTGTAAGATGCCTGCGACCAATTAACTCAGATCAGCGGGGGATTTCCCGAGTCTTGGTCAAGGCCACCTGACGGTAAACCGCGGTGATGTCGAAATATTGGCGGAACACCCCATGGAAGCGATCCACGGCCTGTTTCACCCCAGGTCCGCCGATCTCGCTCTCATGGTGCCAATAGTCATCCAGGACCATCATGCCCCCGACATTGAGCAGGGCCGCGCAAAAGGCCAGATCAACGCCAACGGCCCAGGCGGTGTGGGAGCCGTCGATATAGATGAGGTCATAGGTCTCCCCCGCCGCCAGCATCTTGGGCAGTTCATAGGTGGAGAAGGCCTTGCGGGTCGTCAGACCGTCAAAGTTCAGCTTGGCGACATTGCGCTGAAAGCGGGGCTCGACGGCGTGGTATTTTTCTTCCGGATTGAGGGCCTCATCGAACCAGGGGTCGATGACCGTGACATCCAGTCGGGCGGGCAGGAGCCAGTCCATGAAGGCCAGGTTGCGCCCCTCATAGGCCCCGATCTCCAGATATCGGATCTGGCCCCGACCTTCTGCAAAGCTGCGCAGCAGCGGGGTGACATAGGGGATATTGTTGTCGGCCCAGGCGGTGGTGAACTCGAAGCCCTTGGCCTCGCAATGGGTGGCAAAGTCCCTGGCCTCATCTCCGGCGCGGTTGGTGGACAGCATGGTGCGGGCAAACTGCGGCGCAAACCGTGTGTTCAGGGTCGCCAGGGCGCGGAGGGCATCAGCCATGCGGGCATTCCTTCTGGAAGCAGTCATTTCCAGAGCCTTGTAAGGCTGAGGCGTTAAGGAACGCCCAAATGCGGTAAAATCAGAGGGTGACGATCTGGTCGCCCTCCAGGCCCACCGGCCAGGGGGTCAGGTGGGTACCCATGCAGGGCCCGGCGACACAGGCTCCGTCCAGGGGGCGAAAGAGGGCGGCATGGCCGCCGCAGAGGATCAGGTCCTTCTCCCGGGTGAGGTAACGGTCCTCCCAGGCGGCCAGGGGCCAGCCGGCATGGGGGCAGGAATCCACATAGCCCCGTAACTGGCCCTCAAACAGCAGGACAAAGCCGGCAAACACCTTGCGGTCTTCCCGGAACCGGAAGCCCTTGGTGCCCGGATCGGTCAGGTCCGACAGGGCACAAAGGACCGTGCCCGGCGGCGGCCGGGCGGGATTGGGTTCGCCCTCGACCATCAGGCCAGGGCTCCCAGGGTGACCTTGAACTGGCGGATCTCCACGGCCTG
>CAIYZB010000279.1 GCA_903930545.1 uncultured Alphaproteobacteria bacterium | reverse complement strand
CCCCTCCACCGCTTCGCGGTCCCCCTCCCCCGGAGGGGGAGGAATGAAGATGTGCGAATTGCTCCCCCTCTGGGGGAGCTGTCAGCGCAGCTGGCTGAGGGGGATCAAAGACCGGGGAGCTTGATCTTGCCGCTGGACTTGCGGGCGATCACCACGGTGCCACCGCCGGTCAGACCCTTGACCCGTTCGGCCTCGGCCTCGGCGTCGATGGGGGCGGGGACATTGTCGCCAGCCGCTGCATTCTGGGCTTCGCTGGGAACCGCAGCATCGCCGGCTTTCCAGAACATCACCCGGTCGGCGAAGGTCTTTTCCTTGTGGGCGATGTCGCCGGTCTCGTCATCCACCACATAGCGGATCAGGGGATCGGCCTTGTCGGCCCCGGCGCGGGCGGCCAGAAGCTTTTCGCCATCGGTGCGGTTCTCGGCATCGCGACGACCCAGGAGGGCGTTGCGGGCGGCACTTTCAGGCTGCAGTTCCTGGGGACGCGGCTCACCAGGGGCCGGCGGGCGCAGGGCATAGTCGGGGGGCACCACCAGGGGCGCCTTGGAGACCACGCGGAATTCGTCAGGGGTGACCTTGGTCATGCCGAGGGCATTCCGGGTCGAGGTGCAGCCGGCCAGACCGACCGCAGACAGGAGGGCAGTTGCGACAATCACTCGCTTCAGACGCATGAACTCATAGCTCCGTTTGGCCGCCCCCGGCCGTTGGGAAAGAGGGATAGCGCAAACCCGGCTGTCCGCCAATGGTTCAGGCCGGGCTGGCGGTTTCCGAACGGGTCAGGTCAAGCAAAAGCAGTACCACGCCCAAGGTGATGGCGCTGTCGGCGACATTGAAGACCCAGGGGAAATAAAGCCGAGAGATGTCAAAGAAGTCGACGACCGCGCCGAACCGGATGCGGTCGATGGCATTGCCCACGGCTCCGCCGATCACCAGTCCGAGGCCATAACCCATCATGGGCCGATCCGTGGTCCTGGCCCAGGTCACGAGCCAAGTGGCCACGCCGAGGGAAAAGGCCGTCAGGGCCCAGCGGATCAGGTCCTGGTCGGCCCTCAGGAGGCCGAAACTGACGCCCCGGTTCCAGACCATGGTCAGGTGCAGGGGCCCGACCACCGGCAGGGTGGTGAGATCAGGCAGGCGCAGGACATTGAGGACCCAGTATTTGGAAGCCTGGTCCAGAATAATGACCCCGATGGCCAGGCCATAGGCGATCCAGCCGAGCTTGGTGACGGATTTCACTTGTCTTTCCCCTGGCCGATTGGCGGTCCGGACGACTTATGCGGAGGAAATCGTCCGGACGCTAGTCTCACGCGCGGGCCGCGTCCCATGCGGCCACCGCCTCGGCATCCCGAAGTGACAGGTCGCCATAGCGGGGATCGGTTCCCACCTCCGGCAGGATCCGCCAGGAGCGGGCGCATTTGCGACCCTCGGCCTTCAGGGGCTCCACGGCCACGCCGGGGACCTCTGCGAGGCGGAAGGCCTCTTCCGGTCCGGCATCGGCCACCAGGCTGGCCTGGCTGGTGCGGAAGACCTCGGCAACATCAAGACCTTCGAAGGCCGCCAGAAGGTCGGCCTCGGCGATGTGAACCCGGGGGGCGGCCTCAAGGGCAGCACCCATGCGCTTCTCCCGACGTTCCACCTCGATGGCCCCATTGACCACAGAGGTCACGGCCTGGACCTTTGCCCAGCGCTCGGCCTCGGCGGGATTGGCCCACTCGGTCGGGGTCTGGGGGAAGGTGCGCAGACAGTTGGAGCCACCCTCCGGGAAACGGGTAGTCCAGGCTTCCTCGGTGGTGAAGGGGATGAGGGGGGCAAGCCAGATGGTCAGGCGGGTAAAGACCTCGTCCATCACCGTGCGGGCCGCGCGACGGCGCAGGCTGTCGGGCTGGTCGCAATAAAGGGCATCGCGGCGGATGTCGAAAAGCAGGCTCGACAGCTCGTTCTGGCAGAACTCGGTGAGGGGCCGGGCCACATCCTGGAACTGATAGGCGTCGTAGGCCGCGCGGACCTGGACATCCAGCTCCTGCAGACGATGCAGGACGAAGCGTTCAAGGGGCGGCATCTGGTCGAGACTGACCCGCTCGGCCTCGCTGAACCCGGCCAGAGCTCCCAGCATGTAGCGCAGGGTGTTGCGCAGCTTGCGATAGGCATCCGTGGTGGTAGCCAGGATGGTCTTGCCGATCTTCTGGTCGTCGGAATAGTCCACCATGGCCACCCAAAGGCGCAGGATCTCGGCCCCGCTCTCGCGGATCACGGTCTCCGGCTCGATGGAATTGCCCTTGGACTTGGACATCTTCTCGCCGTTCTCATCCATGGTGAAGCCATGGGTCAGGACGGCGTTGTAAGGGGCGCGGCCCCGGGTGCCGGAGCTTTCCAGCAGGGAGGACTGGAACCAGCCGCGATGCTGGTCGGAGCCTTCCAGATAGAGGTCAGCCGGCCAGCGGGTATTGGCCCGGCCTTCCAGGGTGAAGGCATGGGTCGAACCGGAGTCGAACCAGACATCCAGGATGTCCTCGACCTTTTCGAACTGGGCCGGGTCGAGATCGCCGAGGAAGTCGCTGTCGGGCCGGGTGTACCAGGCATCAGCCCCCTCGGCCTGGATCAGGTCGATGATCCGGCGGTTCACCGCCTCGTCGCGCAGGGGCTCGTTGGTGGTCTTGTCCACATACATGGCAAGCGGCGCACCCCAGGCGCGCTGGCGACTGATCAGCCAGTCGGGGCGGCTCTCCACCATGGAGCGGATACGGTTGCGGCCATTCTCCGGGTGGAAGGCCGTGGCCGCGATGGACTCAAGGGCCGTCTGGCGAAGGGTGCGGCCATCGGCCAGGGGCTGATCCATGCGGATGAACCACTGGGGCGTATTGCGGAAGATCACCGGGGCATTGGAGCGCCAGGAGTGGGGATAGGAATGTTCCAGCCGGCCCCGGGCCAGCAGATTGCCGGCTTCGATGAGCTTTTCCATGACGGCGGGGTTGGCCGGGCCGAACTTGCCGGCCTTCTTGCCCTCGGTCTCAAGGACCTTGAGACCCGCAAAGAGGGCTACATGAGGGTAATAGGCACCGTCGGCATCCACGGTTTCCGGGATCTCGCGGTGGCCATGGGTCATCCAGACCACATAGTCGTCGGCCCCGTGGCCGGGGGCGGTGTGGACAAAGCCGGTGCCGGCATCGTCGGTGACGTGGTCGCCGGACAGCATCGGCACGGCAAAGCCGTAATAGGCATCCAGGGCGGCCAGGGGATGGGCGCAGGTCACGGTGCCGGGGTTCAGGCTCTCGACCTTTTTCCAGCTGGCAATCTTGGCGGCGGCGAAGACATCGGCCGCCAGCTTCTCGGCCAGGATCAGGCGATCGCCGGGCTTGGCCCAGGGCTCGAACTCCAGACCCTGTTCCAGGGACTCGACTTCGAAGACCGCATATTCGATGGCCGGATTATAGCTGATCGCCCGGTTGGCCGGGATGGTCCAGGGGGTGGTGGTCCAGATGACGACACTGGCACCCTTGGTGTTCTCCGGACCCTTTGTCACCGGGAACTTGACCCAGACAGTGGGGCTGGAGTGGTCGTGATATTCCACCTCGGCCTCGGCCAGGGCGGTGCGTTCCACCGGACTCCACATCACCGGCTTTGAGCCCCGATAGAGCTGGCCCGACATGACGAACTTGTGGAACTCGCCGACGATGGAGGCCTCGCTGCCGAAGTCCATGGTGGCGTAACGGTTTTCCCAGTCGCCCACGACGCCGAGACGCTTGAAGCCCTCCATCTGGACGCCGATCCACTGGCTGGCATAGGCGCGGCAGCGCTCGCGGAACTCGGCCTTTGAGACCTCGTCCTTGCGGCGGCCCTGGGCGCGGAGCTGTTCTTCGATCTTCCACTCGATGGGCAGGCCGTGGCAGTCCCAGCCGGGCACGAAGTCCACGTCAAAGCCCATGGCAAACCGCGAGCGGACCACGAAGTCCTTCAGGGTCTTTTGCAGGGCGTGACCGATGTGGATGGCCCCATTGGCATAGGGCGGGCCGTCATGCAGCACGAACAAGGGCGCGCCAGCCGCCTGCCGTTCGGCGCGAAGGGTGTTGTAGAGATCCATCTCCGCCCAGCGGGCCAGGGTCTTGGGTTCCTGCACTGGCAGGCCCGCCCGCATGGGGAAGGGGGTGTCGGGGAGGAAGACGGTTTCGCGATAATCGCGCGCGGTCGTTTCAGCGTCGGACATGGAACTTTCCAGAAAGGCTCGGAGGATGGGGCGGGGGGTTCCCGGCGCGCGCTGGATAAACGTCCGGCGGCGTCACGCCGGGCGGGTAATTCGCGAGGTCATCCGAACCGAAGTCATGGAGCGGGCAATAGCAGAGGCCGGGGGGCGAAACAAACCCCCGGGACTATTTCCGCCGTTCCCGTGGGGTGACGCTGAGGGTCAGGCGGCGGCCCTGGCGGATAATGTCCAGGCCCATGGGCTTTCCGATGACTTCCGTGCCAAGGGCCCGGAGCAGGTCATCCAGCCCGGTCAGGGTCTGACCCGCGGCGCAGATCAGCAGGTCACCGGCCTGAAGCCCGGCCCTGGCCGCCGGGCCACCGGCCTCGACACTGGCGATCCAGACCCCGAAAGGCTGGTCCAGATGCAGGCTGCGAGCAAGGTCCCGGGGAATGGGGGCCTGCTGGGCCACCACCCCTATGGAACCCCGGCGCACCCGGCCATGGGCCACCAGCTCGCCCATGACCAGGGCGGCCGTATTGGAGGCCACGGCAAAGCACAGGCCCTGGGCCCCGGCGATGACGGCGGTGGCAATCCCCACGACCTCGCCCTTGGCATTGACCAGCGGGCCGCCGGAGGAGCCGGGATTGAGGGCTGCATCCGTCTGGATCAGGTCCTCGATCAGGCGACCTCTCTCGCCGCGCAAGGAGCGTCCCATGGCGGAGACCACGCCAGCCGTGACTGTGGCCTCGAAGCCCAGGGGCGCGCCGATGGCGATGACCAGCTGGCCGCGCCTCAAGGCCTTGGAGTTTCCCAGCCGGGCATGGGGCAGAGTGACCGTCTCGCGAATACGGATGAGGGCGAGGTCCGTGTCAGGGTCATCCCCGATCAGTCGAGCTGTCAGGACGCGACCGTCCAGAGTCACGACCTCGGCCTGGCTGGCCCCGCGCATGACATGGCTGTTTGTCAGGATCAGACCATCCGGGGCCACCACAATGCCGGAGCCCACCCCGTCAGGACCCTCATTGCCGCGCCAGGGATGGATGCGGACCACCGCAGGACCCACCCGATCCACCGCCCCGACCACAGCGCGGCTGTAAGCGTCAAGCAGGTCGGGATCCGCAACCGGGGTCGTCGTGCCCGAGCTGCGGGCAGGGGTGGCGGAATAGGTAAAGGTCGCCCCGGGCTCGAAGGCATAGGCCGGGGGACGGGTCGAGGCCCGCCGCCGGGCCGCGGCGAAAGCCCGGTATTTCATGCCCTTGATCTGCAAAGCCCTGAACTCCGGACCTGACTGGCCAGACCAAAGGGTTAACAGAGTTTTTTGTCGGGCTCTAGAACGCGGGTAGCAACAGGTCCCGGGCAGTTTGCGCATCGGCCATGATCTGGGCGGTCATGACCTCCAGGGAGGCAAACTTCTCTTCATCCCGCAGGAAGGCCACCAGATCGGTCTCGATGACCTGATCATAGATGTCCTCGTCAAAGTCGAAGAGCCAGACCTCAAGGCGCGGGGCGGTGATCCCGTCCACGGTGGGGCTGATGCCGATATTGGCCACCCCGGCGATCTCCCGGCCATCGGGCAGGCGGGTGCGGGTGGCGTAGACCCCGAAGCGGGGGGTCACATAGTCGCTCAGGGCCACATTGGCAGTGGGGAAGCCCAGCTTGCGCCCCAGCTGGCGGCCATGTTCCACCATGCCCTCTATGGCAAAGGGCCGACCCAGGATTCGGGCGGCAAGCTCTGGGAGTCCGTCCCTGAGGGCCTCACGGACGGCGGAGGAGGAGAACTTGGGCCCCTGTCCGTCACCCACGGCATCGGCCACGGAAACTCCGAAGCCCAACTCTGCCCCATAGGTCTGCATGGTGGCCGGGCTACCGGTGCGTCCCTTGCCGAAGGAGATGTCAAAGCCCACGGCGACGTTTCGCACCCCAAGGCCCTCATGCAGGACCTGGCGGGCGAAGTCGGCATCGGACAGTCCCGCCATCTCGGCATCGAAGGGCAGGACATAGAAGAGATCGACCCCAAGGGCGGCCAGAGCCCGGGCCTGCTGGTCAGCACTCATCAGCCGGAAGGCCGGGGCCTCAGGCTGGAAAATCCGCCGGGGGTGGGGGTCAAAGCTGATCACCCCCAGCTTGCCGCCTTTGGCCCGGGTGGCGCGGGCCGCAAGGGCAATGACCGACTGGTGACCTCGATGGACGCCATCGAAATTGCCGAGGGCAACACTGGCCCCCCGGTCCTGGGGGGCAAGGTTCTTCCAGGTCTTGACGATCCGCATGGAACTCAGCCGGCCTTCCGCGGGACCATGATGACGGCCTGACCATCCACCACGGCCTTGCCGCCCACCAGACAGACGGTGGTGAAGGTGACATGGCCCTTGGTCTCGTCCAGGGCCTCCACCGTCACCCGGGCGGTGACCTCGTCGCCGATCTTCACCGGTCGGCGAAACCGCAGGGACTGGCTCAGATAGATGGCCCCGATCCCCGGCAGGCGGGTGCCTAGGACGGCCGAGATAAAGGCTCCGGACAGCATGCCGTGGGCGATGCGCTCCTTGAAGGCCGTGGTCTCGGCATAGGCCTGATCCAGATGGATCGGGTTGGTGTCGCCAGAGACGGCCGCAAAGGCATCGATGTCGCTCGCGGCGACGAGGCGGACGATCTCGGCGCTCTGGCCAAGGCTCAAGTCCTCGAAGAAATATCCCTGCACGCCGCGCGTCCCCCGTCCCTTGCGTCTTCTAGTTAGCGACTTTTCGTCACCATACCAGATCGGCCATGGCCCAGCGGGCGCTGACCCCTGCACCGGCCAGCAGACTGGCGACCGCCTCGGAGTCCAGGCCGTCTGGCCCCAGGGTCTCGGCTCCATGGATGCCGCTGGCGATGAACAGGACATCCAGGCCCTGGTCGTTGGCGCCCTTCAGGTCCGTAGGCATGCCATCGCCGATGCACAGGACCCGCGAACGATCCAGGGGTCGGCCCAGCAGGCGTTCTGCCTCGATGAGGCAGCTGGCATAGATGGGCGCATGGGGCTTGCCGGCCATAAGGACCTCGCCGCCCATCTCGCCATAGAGTTTGGCCAGCGCCCCGCCGCAATAGATCAGCTTGTCGCCCCTCTGGACCACGATGTCGGGATTGGCGCAGATCATGGGCTGGCCCTGGGTCACGGCCAGTTCGAAACGGACGCGATAGTCCTCCGGCGTCTCGACCTCGTCGTCATAGGGACCGGTGCAGGAGATGAAGGCCGCGCCTTGCGGTCCCTCCAGCAGCTTCAGACTCAGGCCGTCATAGAGGCTGTTGTCCCGCTCGGGGCCGATGGCCCAGGCCGGACCCGGCGCCCTGGCTCCCAGCAGGACCCGGGTGGCATCCCCCGAGGTTATGAAGGAGGTCCAGGCCGAACGCGGCACAGCCAGGTCTTCCAGCTGGGACTTCACGGCCTCTGACGGGCGCGGGGAATTGGAGATCAGTACCACGGGGCCCTGTTCTACCCCCCAGCGGCTCAGGGCCGCGCAGGCGTGGGGAAAGCTTTCGCGGCCGTTATGGATCACCCCCCAGACGTCGGAGAGGATCACATCATACTGGTCCGCAAGCTGGGACAGGCCGGATATCGCTGTGGGACTGGTCATGGCTGGGGCGGTAGCGGTCGTGAGCGGTGGGGTCAACACCCCCTCCGTCACGCTTCGGGTTCTTAAATTGCTCCCCCTCTGGGGGAGCTGTCGGCGAAGCTGACTGAGGGGGTCTAGCCCCGCATGCCGGCACGGCGGCGCATATTGGTCTTCATGAAGTCTGCGGGGGGATCGGTCTCGGCCAGGACGGCGTCGCGGATCGGGCGGGGTTCGCCGAACAGGTGGCCCTGACCATAGGTGATGTCGAGTTCCAGAATGTCGACGATCTGGCGTTCGGCTTCGACCTTTTCGACAATGATATCGACTCCGTAGCGACGGGTCAGGGAGGCAAAGTCCTCCGCCGCCAGATCGGGGAGGGACTTCAGCACCAGGCCCTCATCGGTCTCGGTGAGCTGGTCCAGCAGGAACTGGGCACCGATCTTGAGGAACTTCACGTCCGAACGGGCCAGGTCCTGGAAGTCCAGATCCAGGTCCGTGACCTTGTCGAGGCTGAAGCGGAAACCGAGATCAGCCAGCTTGCCCATGTTGCGGGCCTCGATGGAGCCGCGGGCATCAAAGGCCGCCTGGCCCAGTTCAAAGATCAGGGCTCCGGCCAGGTCGCGATTGGCGGCCAGAAGCTCCAGGAACTGTGGGAAGAAGGTCTCGT
>CAIYZB010000278.1 GCA_903930545.1 uncultured Alphaproteobacteria bacterium | reverse complement strand
TGCGGGCCATGGATATCGACGTCTTCTAGCCGGCTTCCGCTCCGGCCTGGAGACGGCGCAGCAGGCCTTTGAGCTGCACCACTTCATCCTCGGACAGGCCCGCCAGTAAACGGGCCTCATAGTCCAGAGCCATGGGAGCCACCTCCCCATGCACCCGGCGGCCCTGGTCACTGAGGGTCAGGAGGTGGGATCGGCCATCCCCCTCATTTTCGGTCCGGCTGATCAGGCCCTTGTCCACCAGGGTGCGGGCCGCCCGGCTCACCGTCACCTTGTCCATGACCGTGCGGGTGACGATGGCCGCCTGGGTCAGGGCCCCGTCCTCCGCCAGCACGCAGATCAGCCGCCATTCTGGAATGGTCAGGCCGAACTGCTGCTGATAGGCCCCGGCGATCAGGCCGGAGACGGCGTTTGAGGCCACCGAGAGCCGATAGGGCAGATAGTCATCAAGCTTCAGGCGACGCGTCACGGATGGGCGACATCCTGTTCGATGGCCCCGAAGATCGAGTGGCGCTTGGCATCGCGCATCTCGATCCGGACCCTGTCGCCCACCTTGAGGAAGGGCGTGACGGGGGCCCCGGTATTGAGGGTTTCCACGGTGCGCAGCTCCGCCAGACAGGAATATCCCACCCCGCCCTCGGCCACGGTCTTACCGGGCCCGCCATCGGGGCCGCGATTGGACACGGTGCCCGAGCCGATGATGGTCCCCGCACAGAGGCTGCGGGTCTTTGCGGCATGGGCAATCAGGGTGCCGAAGTCGAAGGTCATGTCGACCCCGGCATCGGCCTCGCCCAGGGGCTTGCCATTGAGTTCCACCTCAAGGGCCCCGCTGAGCCGTCCCTCTGTCCAGGCCGCGCCCAGCTCGTCGGGGGTCACGGCGACGGGGGAGAAGGCCGAGGCGGGCTTGGACTGGTAGAAGCCGAAGCTCTTGGAGATCTCGCCAGGGATCAGGTTCCGAAGCGAGACATCATTGGCCAGCATGACCAGCCGGATGGCAGCCAGGCCCTCCTCGCGGCTGGCCCCTTGAGCCACATCCCCGGTGACCACGGCGATCTCGCCTTCCATGTCACAGCCCCAGGCCTCATCCGCCAGAGGGATAGGATCGCGAGGCGCGAGGAAGGCATCGGATCCACCCTGATAGATCAGTGGATCGGTCCAGAAGCTGGCGGGCATGTCGGCGGCGCGGGCCTGACGGACCAGGGCCACATGGTTCACATAGGCCGAGCCATCGGCCCACTGATAGGCCCGGGGCAGAGGGCTTTCGGCGTCATGTTCGTGGAAACGGACCCGGGGTACAGAACCATGTTCCAGACTGTCAGCCAGGCCCTGCAGAAGAGGTTCACAGCGTTCCCAGTCATCCAGGGCTGCCTGGAGGGTGGGAGCGACATTCACCGCCTCGACACACCAGGCCAGGTCCCTGGAAACCACAACGAGCCGGCCGTCACGGCCCCACTTCAGAGATGCGAGCTTCATCCTGTCCAGGTCTCCCAAACCTTGAGCCGCACGATTTGCGGTCTAACGCGAGATGATCCGGGTGCGCCGGACCCCCGCCTCATGACCCTCAGGCTGAAACACCGTGACTTCAACGCAGATGTCGCCGCCAGAGGCGTCCTTCCACAGATAGTTACGCTCGAACTGGGCTGTACGACCCGCGGGGGTGAAACCTTCATAGGTATCGCCCCAGGGAATGACCTTGCTCAGCTCCCGCCAGCCCAGTTCACAGGCCCGCTCCATCTCTTCGTCGGCGGCCTCGGACAGGTCGAGAT
>CAIYZB010000277.1 GCA_903930545.1 uncultured Alphaproteobacteria bacterium | reverse complement strand
CTGGCCGATCTCGACCTTGACCTTGCCCGAGGCAATCATCCCGAACAGGGCAGCAGCGCTTTCGTCCAGCTCAGCCGTGGTCACGGCATAGTCGAACAGGGTGGGCCGGGTGAAGTAGAGGGACCCAGCCCTCTGGAGCCGGGCAGGCTCGAAAGCCGGGACGGGGCCGGAGGCATTGCCATAGCTGACGAAGAGACCCCGGCGGGACAGGCTGCCCAGGGTGCCTTCGAAAGTGTCCTTGCCCACGGAGTCATAGGCGACCGGCACGCCGGCCCCGCCGGTGATTTCCCGAACGGCCTTGGCCACGTCCTGGTCGCGATAGAGGATGATGTGATCGGCCCCGTGGGCGCGGGCCTGTTCGGCCTTGGCCTCCGAGCCCACCGTGGCAATCACCGTCGCCCCTATGGCCTTGGCCCACTGGACCAGGATCTGACCGACCCCGCCGGCGGCGGCGTGGACGAGGATGGTCTGGCCCGGCTGGACCTCGAAACAGCGGCGCAGGAGAAACTCAGCGGTCATGCCCTTGAGCATGGCTGCAGCCCCCGTCGCGGCTTCGACCCCGGGAGGCAGGGCTACGGCCCGGTCGGCGGAGACGCAGTGGAATTCGGAATAGGCCCCGATGGACCCCGAGGCATAGGCGATCAGGTCCCCGGCCTTGAAGCGGGTCACGCCCTCCCCCACAGCTTCCACGGTGCCAGCGCCCTCCATACCCAGGCCCGAGGGCAGGCGGATCGGGTAGAGGCCCGTGCGGTGGTAGGTGTCGATATAGTTGACCCCGATGGCCGACTGACGGACCAGGATCTCCCCGGCTCTGGGTTCAGGTGTGGCAACATCCACCAGGTTCAGGACCTCAGGGCCCCCTGTGGCGTCAAGGCGGATGGCTTTCATCGGAACGTCTCCCAGTCTCGGTTCGCCTCATCATAGGCAGGCCGCGGCGATGTTTCACGTGAAACAGTGCGAGGGGACTGGCGTCCGGGGGCCGGGGCAGGTCATAGTTTGGCAACTGCCGGAAAGGGTCCCGAGATGAAGATGACCATCGAGATTGACTGCTCCCCCGAAGAGGCCCGCACCTTTCTGGGCCTGCCGGACGTCACCGGCCTGAACGAAAAGATGGTCTCGGAAATGCAGAACCGGATGACCGCCAATATGGCAGCCCTGTCGCCTGAAGAGCTCATGAAGAACTGGACCGCCTTCGGGGTGGGTGCCCAGGACCAGTTCCGCAAACTCATGGCCCATGCGGTAGACATGGGACTGGGCAATAACCGCAACAAATGACCGACACGATCTTTGCTCCGGCCACGGCCCCTGGCAGGGCCGCAGTGGCTGTGGTGCGCCTGAGTGGACCCGATAGTGGACGGGTCTTGGCACGGCTGTCAGGCCCCCTCCCCTCCCCCCGACGTGCCAGCCTCAGGTCCTTGAGATCCCAGGGGGGCCGGTTGCTGGACCAGGCGCTGGTCCTCTGGATGCCAGGTCCGGAGAGCTATACGGGCGAAGACACAGCCGAGCTCTTCCTTCACGGCGGGCCTGCGGTCGTGGCAGCCGTCGTCGTGGCGCTGCATGACTTCGGTCTGAGGCTGGCGGAACCCGGTGAATTCACCCGCCGGGCCTTCGAGAACGGTCAGCTGGATCTGGCCCAGGCTGAGGGTGTTGCCGACCTCGTCGAGGCCGAGACCGAAGCCCAGCGGGTGCAGGCCCTGGAACAGGTGGGCGGGGCCCTGGGGCGCGCCCACGAGGTCTGGCGCGGCGATCTGATCGAGGCCCTGGGCATTCTTGAGGCGGCCGTGGATTTTCCCGACGAGGACCTGCCCCAGGATGTTCTCGAACGAGCACGGCCACCGCTTGAGCGGCTGATCACTGCCCTCGATCAAACCCTGGCTGACACTGAGCGGGGGGTGCTGGTGCGTGAGGGATTTCGCATCGCGCTCATCGGCGCCCCCAATGCTGGAAAGAGCACCCTCCTCAATGGGCTGTCTCGGCGAGAGGCAGCCATTGTGACAGCCACCCCCGGCACGACGCGCGATGTCATCGAGGTCCCGCTCGTCCTTGGCGGCTACAAGGTGCTGCTGGCAGACACGGCCGGCCTGAGAGAGACCGAAGATGAGATTGAGGCGGAAGGCGTGCGCCGGGCCCGAGCCTGGGCAAAGGGGGCCAGTCTCCGGCTCTGGGTGGTGGACGGTGCCGGTCGGGATCTGGGTGTCCTGCCGGAGGGCCTGAAGCCCGGGGACCTTTGCCTGATCACCAAGGCGGATCTCATCCCCGGGGACAATACGGGCCGTGCCCTTCTTGAGGCCCGCGCCCTGGAGCTCGAGGTCCATCGTCTGTCAGCCCTCAATCCCGCCGACCTTTCGGCTCTCGCCGGTGTGCTGACGCAAGTGGTGATTGAGCGGCTCGGGTCTTCAGAGAGT
>CAIYZB010000276.1 GCA_903930545.1 uncultured Alphaproteobacteria bacterium | reverse complement strand
GGTCCGGGCCGAGAAGATCTCCATGGGCCCCGATGGGTCGCGCTTCGATGTGGTCTTTGCCCCCCATGAGGGGGAAACCACCTGGCTGCATGACCTGCACCTGCCCATGGCCGGGCACCACAATGTCATGAATGCCACCGCTGCCATCGCCGTGGCGCGGGAACTGGGGGTGACAGATGCCGCCATCCGCAAGGGGCTGACGGAGTTCGGCGGGGTGGGGCGTCGCTTCACAACTGTGGGCGTCGCAGCTGGCGTCCGGGTCATTGATGACTACGGCCACCACCCGGTGGAGATCTCCGCCGTCCTGAAGGCGGCCCGTGCTGTCACCAGTGGCCGGGTGATCGCTGTGGTCCAGCCCCACCGCTACACCCGCCTGCGCGACCTGTTCCAGGAGTTTTGCTCCTGCTTCAATGACGCCGATGTGGTGATCGTCTCCGACGTCTATACGGCCGGGGAACAGCCCGTTGTCGGGGCTGATCGCGATGCCCTGGTGGAGGGGCTGAAGCGCTTTGGTCACCGCCGGGCTCTTGCCCTGTCATCCCCTGCGGACCTCGCTCGCCTGGTGGCAGAGGAAGCCAAGGCCGGTGACCTGGTGGTCTGCCTCGGAGCCGGGGACATCACGGCCTGGGCCCATGGCCTGCCGGGTCAGCTCGAAGCCCTGAACCGTGGGTAGGACCCCCTCAGTCAGCTTCGCTGACAGCTCCCCCAGAGGGGGATTAATTGGCTCGGCTCAATTCCTCCCCCTCTGGGGGAGGGGGACCACGAAGCGGTGGAGGGGGCTGTGACCTGGCGCGATACTCTGCCCACCGTCCGCGGCAAGCTGCTGATCAATGAACCCCTGGGCCCATTCACCTGGTTCCGGGTCGGGGGTCCGGCGGATGTGATCTTCCTGCCGGAGGACGAGGCCGATCTGTCGGCCTTTCTGAAGGCCCTGGATCCGTCGGTTCCGGTCACCCCCATCGGGGTCGGGTCCAATACCCTGGTCCGGGATGGCGGGGTCGAGGGCGTGGTGATCCGGCTGGGCAAGGCCTTTGGCCGGATCGAGCCGCGGGGTGACAACCGGATCTATGCCGGGGCTGCCGCCCTTGATGCCATGGTGGCGCGAGAAGCGGCCAAGGCCGGGATTGCAGGCCTGGAATTCTATCGCGGCGTGCCCGGCTCCATCGGCGGGGCGACGGTGATGAATGCCGGCTGCTACGGGGCCGAGACCAAGGATGTCCTAGTGGAGGCCTATGCCATCGACCGCCAGGGCCTGACCCATACCTTCACCAATGCCGAGATGGACTTCTCCTACCGGAAGTCCGCAAAGGCAGCGGCCGGCGGTCTGATCTTCACCGGGGCCCTGTTCGAAGGCCAGCCCGATGATCCGGCTGCGATCACCGCACGCATGGACGAGATCACCGCGCGTCGAGAAAACAGCCAGCCTATCCGCGAAAAGACCGGCGGCTCGACCTTCAAGAACCCGCCGGGCCATTCCTCCTGGAAGCTGGTGGACGAGGCCGGCTGGCGGGGCAAGCCCTATGGCGGGGCCATGTTCTCGCCCCTGCATTCCAACTTCCTGATCAATACAGGCGAGGCCACGGCTGCCGACCTCGAGGGCCTGGGCGAGACCGTCCGGTCTGAGGTCAAAGCCGCGACCGGCATCGAGCTGGAGTGGGAGATCAAGCGTATCGGCCGCCCCGCCGCTTGACTTCGAAGCCTGAAACAGTGACGGCCCAACTAGACATCCAATGCTGCGCCCTTGCGGCCCAGGAGCCCAAATGACCTCTCCTCTCTCCGGCCGTCATGTGGCCCTGCTCCTTGGTGGCCTGTCGTCCGAGCGGGAGGTCAGTCTGGTCTCGGGCAAGGCCTGCGGCGCGGCCCTGGAGCGTCTGGGGGCCAAGGTCTCCTATGTGGATGCCGGGCGTGATCTGGCCCAGGTCCTGACCCAGCTGAAGCCGGACGTCTGTTTCAACGCCCTGCACGGGGCCTGGGGCGAGGATGGCTGTGTCCAGGGTGTGCTGGAGACCCTCAACCTGCCCTACACCCACTCCGGCGTCCTGGCCTCGGCGCTCGCCATGGACAAGGCCAAGGCCAAGGCGGTTCTGGCGGCGGCAGGGGTGACGGTGCCCGGGGGCGGTCTGTTCAACCGGATCGAGGCGGCAAAGGACCACGTCATGGCCCCGCCCTATGTGGTGAAGCCCAATTCCGAAGGCTCCTCCGTGGGGGTCTTTATCGTTCACGAAGGCGCGAATCGTCCGCCGCAGGAGCTATCTTCCCCCACCTGGACCTTCGGTGAGGAGGTCATGATCGAGCCCTATATCCGCGGAAAGGAGCTCGCCGTCGGGGTAATGGCCGGGGTGGCCATGACCGTTACCGATATTGTCCCCACTTCAGGGTTTTATGATTTCGAAGCCAAGTATGGCGAAGGCGGTTCTGTCCACGTCATTCCAGCCGAAATTCCGGCCCATGTCTTTGAAAAAGCAATGAAGATGTCCGAGCTGGCCCATGCGGCCCTTGGTTGTCAGGGGGTTACCCGCTCTGACCTTCGTTATGACGACATTAACGACATTCTGGTCCTCTTGGAGGTCAATACACAGCCCGGCATGACGCCCACTTCGCTCGTTCCCGAGCAGGCGGCCATGAAGGGTGTGGATTTCGACCAACTCGTTTTGTGGATCACGGAGGATGCTTATGCCCGCGGTGTTGCGGGGGGCGGCGCCCAATAGGGCGAAACCCCGGGCCAAAGTGCCCGCTAGCTCCAAGGCGCGCAAACCTGCCAAGACGCAGGAGCGGGCCTATCAGCCAGCGAAGCTGGGTGCTGCGCGAGGCGTAGGCCTGTCGCCGAAGCATGCCCTGATCTCCGCCGCCGCCGTTCTGGGCGTTGTCGGCCTCGCGGCCCTGGTAACGGGCCATCGCGCCGAACAGCTGGCCACCGGCGTCAACCATTCCATGGCCCAGAGGATGGGCGGGCTCGGGTTCCGCCTGAAGGCCGTTCATGTGCAGGGCGCATCGCCCATGGCGACGGCGGATATCCTGAAGGCTACCGGAGCCTATAAGGACGAGCCGGTCATGGATCTGGATCTCGAGGCCCTGCGCCAGAGGGTCAAGGCCGTGGGCTGGGTCAAGGAAGCCCGGGTTATCCGCCTTCTGCCTGACACCCTGGTTCTGGCTGTGGAAGAGCGCAAGCAGCTGGCCGTCTGGCAGTCCGGCGGGATCAGCCACGTCATCGACGAGACCGGCTTCGTCATCCCAGAAGCCAATCCCATGCTGTTTCCCAACCTGCCCCTCATCGTCGGGGCAGGGGCCAATGAATTTGCCGCCCAGATCCTGCCGGAGGTGATGAGCCGTCCGCGTCTGGCCGAACGGGTCGAGGCCCTGGTGCGGGTGGACAACCGGCGCTGGGACTTAAGGCTGAAAGACGGCTCCCTGATCCAGCTGCCGGCGGTGGACGAGGCAGCGGCCTTCCTCCAGCTGGAACAGCTGGACCAGAGGTCACGGATCCTGGAGCTGGGATTTGAACGGATCGACCTGCGCGATCCTTCGGTAGTGGCGGTGCGTCCGAGAGACGGAGCCCTGCCCGGGCAACTCGTCGCCAACGGCGTCTAGGCAAGAAAACAGGCAAGATGGTCAAGCTGGCAAGCCGCACGGAAGAACGCAAGGAAGGTCGCGAGGGGCTGAAGGCCGCCCTTGGCCGTCAACCTGTTGTTGCCGCCGTGGACCTGGGGGCCTCCAAGGTCTCCTGCTTCATCATGAAGCCCGACGGCGTGCGCCGGGGCGATCGCACCCTTACCGCTGCAGGCGTCGGCTATGTCCAGTCGCGCGGCGTGCGGGGCGGGGCCATTGTCAATCTGGACGAAGCCTCCGACGCCATTGCCCAGGCTGTCGAGCGCGCTGAAAACGTCGCCGGGGTCCAGGTCCAGGGCGTGACGGTCTGCACCTCCGGCGGTCTCATGGCCAGCCACCGGGTCACTGGCCGCGTCTCCCTCGGTGCCCGTCCCATCGGGGACGGTGACCTGTCCCGCGCCATCCAGATGGCGCTCAGCCACATCAAGCTGCCCGGCCGTCGGCCGGTTCACATCCTGCCCATCGCCTGGGCGGTGGATGGCCAGTCCGGGATCCTTGATCCCCGCGCCATGTTCGGCCGCGCCCTGACGGTGGAACTCCTCGTGGTCTCCTGCGCGGAGTCGGTCTTCCACACCCTCGGAGCCTGTGTCGAACGCGCCCATCTGCAGTTCGAAGGCATTGTTGCCGCCCCCTTCGTCTCGGCCCTCGCGGCCCTTGAAGAAGACGAGATGAACCTCGGGGCGGTCTGTATCGATATGGGCGGTGGGTCCACCTCCGCCGCGGTCTTCTCCGGTGGCAGCCTGGTCCATGTGGAGACCCTGGCCGTTGGCGGAAGCCACGTGACCGCCGATATCGCCCGTGGCCTGTCCACCTCCATTGCCGGGGCCGAGCGCATCAAGACCCTGCATGGCTCGGCCATCGCCTCGGCCAATGAAGACCGCGAGATGATCGAGGCCCCGCCGCGGGGCGACGATCCCGGCGCAGGCCCGGTCATCGCTCCGCGCTCCCTGCTGAAGGGCATCATCGCGCCCCGGGTCGAGGAGACCCTTGAATTGCTGCGTGACCGCCTCAAGGCCTCCGGTGCTCCGGTCGAGCCTGGCGCAGGTCTCGTCCTGACCGGTGGAGCCAGTCAGCTGGCCGGTGTCCGTGAAGTTGCCGTGCGGGTCTTTGACCGTCCGGTGCGCCTGGGGCGTCCCCGGCGGGTGCCCCATCTGGCCGACGCCGCCTCGGGTCCGGCCTTCTGTGCGGCCGCTGGCGTCCTGCATCGTGCGGCCTTTGGTCCCCGCGAAGCCGTCAGTGCACGGGCATTGGCCAATGCCAAGGTCAAGCGCGAGGCCCTGGATCCCGGGGCCAATCCGGTCGCCCGGGCTGCTGCCTGGCTGCGGGAAAACCTCTAGGACTCGCAGCCGCGACATTCCGCCGCATAAGGACTTGATCGGGGTTCCGAATCTTCGGTTGGGTCAAAAACCACGATTCGTTCCGTGGACCCTGAGTCAGGGTGTCGCAGATCAGGGGCCCTGGAGGCTCCAATTCCTTGCTAATCAACAAAAATCCGTCACTGCGGGCTCGACGTCACTCCGACTCGCCTTATGCAGTTAACCGCCGATTAACGATGGTAGGCGCTTCCTTAACGCCATCCTTCGAAGGGTCCCTGGCGGGCGAGTCGCCAGGTTCACCTAGGCACTGGATGGAGGACGCAGGGGTCCAATGGCTATCGCACTTTCCGCGCCGCGCGCGACAGAACTGAAGCCTCGTATTGTCGTTTTCGGCATCGGTGGCGCTGGTGGCAATGCCGTCAATAATATGATCGAGGCCAATCTGATTGGCGTGGAGTTCGTTGTTGCGAACACCGACGCCCAGCAGTTGGCCTTCTCGAAGACGGATCGCCGAATCCAGCTTGGTGTCCAGGTGACCCAGGGTCTGGGGGCCGGGGCCCATCCCGAGATCGGCATGAGTGCCGCCGAGGAATCCATTCCCGAGATCGGTGAGCACCTCGACGGTGCCCACATGGTCTTCATCACCGCTGGCATGGGCGGCGGCACCGGCACCGGTGCAGCCCCGATCATTGCCAAGTGTGCCCGCGAGCGCGGCATCCTCACCGTCGGCGTTGTGACCAAGCCCTTCCATTTCGAAGGTCGCCACCGGATGCGTCTGGCGGATGCCGGCATTGGTGAGCTTCAGCGTTATGTCGACACCCTGATCGTCATTCCGAACCAGAACCTGTTCCGGGTCGCCAATGAGCGCACGACCTTTGCCGAGGCCTTCGGCATGGCCGATCAGGTCCTGCATTCGGGCGTCCGCTCGATCACTGACCTGATGGTCCTTCCGGGCCTGATCAATCTCGACTTCGCCGACGTCCGCACGGTCATGACCGAGATGGGCAAGGCGATGATGGGCACGGGCGAAGCCACCGGGGACGATCGCGCCCTCATGGCCGCCCAGAACGCCATCCAGAACCCGCTCCTCGACGAGGTTTCCCTGAAGGGGGCCAAGGCCGTGCTGGTCAATGTGACCGGCGGTCTGGACATGACCCTGCTGGAAGTCGACGAAGCGGCCAATGCCATCTCCGAACAGGTGGATGCCGAGGCCAACATCATCTTCGGTGCGGCCTTCGATCCGCAGCTGGAGGGCAAGATCCGTGTGTCCGTGGTCGCCACGGGCATGGACGGGGCCTCTATCGCGGCCATCGAACCCAAGGTCGAGCGTCGCCCCATGGCTCCGCCGCTTCGGGTCCCCACCACCCAGGCCCCCGCCGAGAGCATGGCCCGTGAACCTGTGCGTTCCATCTATGCGACCCCGGCAGCCCAGCCCCAGCGCCCTCGCTATGAGGAGCCGGTGAGCTATCAGGCCCCCATCGCCCCGGCACCGGCCCCCGCGCCGGAGCCCGTGCGCCAGACCTATGTGGCCCCGGAACCTACGCCCCAGGTTGACCTCTACACGGCTCCGGTCGCGCCGGCGGCCCCTGTGGCTCCGCCTGTCGCTGAACAGCCGGTCCGCGTGGAAGCCCAGATTACCCAGCCGGCCCGCCCGCAAGAGCCCATCACCCGGATCGTCGACCCCCTTGTCGCCGAGATGGAAGAAGAGCCCCTGTTCGCCGACCCCTATGAGGATCGCCGGCCCCAGCGCAGCGGTTTCCTCAGCCTGTTCGGAAGCCGTCCCCGTTATGACGCGCCGACCCCTGCACAGTCCGCTCGTCCGGCGGCCAGTCGCGGTGGCGCCTTGCCGGCGGAGCAGCCCATGGACCAGGTCGAGGTCGATGGTCAGGAAGATCTCGAAATTCCCTCCTTCCTCCGCCGCCTGGCGAACTAGGCTCGAAACACAATTCAAGGTTAAGGCATGGCCGGGGTTTTCCCCGGCCATGTTGCATTTCAGGGGTCTGTTTTCCCCCTCGAAGCGATTTGGGTTAGGCCTTGAATAGACAGGGTTTCCGGCTCGGACCTGATTCGAAACAAAGCGAAACAGGACGTGTCTTGCCGCGTTGCAACATAGCTCCTATCCGGCAGTCTAGGCTTAACGCGGCCCGGTGGGTTGCATGAGTGTCCGGAGAGTCCAGTGTCCGCGATCCTGTTCCAGCATACCGTCAAGGGCCCCGCCGTTTTCGCCGGGATCGGCGTTCATACCGGTGCTCACACCCGGGTTGCGGTCCGTCCGGCACCGGCCAATAGCGGCGTCGTCTTTGTCCGCACCGACGTGACCGAGGGCGACAACCGGGTTCCGGTCCATGGTGATGCGGTCTGCAAGACCCAGCTGGGCACCGTGATCACCAACAGCTCCGGTGTCACCGTCGCCACCATCGAACACCTGATGGCGGCCCTGGTCATGTTCGGCATCGACAATGCGGTGGTTGAGCTGGACGGCGCTGAAATGCCGATCATGGATGGCTCCTCCCTCCAGTTCGTCCAGATCCTCGACAAGACCGGCCGCCGGGTCCAGGACGCCCCGCGCCGCTATATCGAGGTCATTGCTCCCATCGAGGTCATTGAAGGCGACAAGCGCGCCACCCTGACCCCGTCGGATCAGTTCGAGGTCGCCTTCGAGATCTCCTTCCCGTCCAAGGCCATCGGCAACCAGCGGGTTGATCTGGTCATGAACGAGCAGGCCTTCCGCGACGAGCTGGCTGACTGCCGCACCTTCGGCTTCCTGCACGAGGTCGAATATCTGCGCAGCATCGGCCTGGCCCAGGGTGGGTCCATGGACAATGCCGTGGTGATCGAGGGCGACAAGATCCTGAACCCCGAGGGTCTGCGCCGTCCCGACGAGTTCGTGCGTCACAAGGCTCTGGATGCCATTGGTGACCTGTTTGTTCTTGGAGCTCCGGTCATCGGCCGCTTCGAGGGTATACTGGCCGGACACGGCATCAATAATGCCCTGGTCAAGGCCCTGGTGGCCGCTCCGGCCTCCTGGCGCTACCGCACCCTGGTGCGGGAGATGGCCGAAGCCATCTAAGTTCGCCCGATCTGCGGGTTCGCCGCATTTGCGCCCCGCTTTGCGTGGTGTAGAAGCGGGGTCTTCAATGTCGCGGTCGCGCGCATTGCTCCTTTTTTGAGGTGACGGTGACCTTGCTTCGTAAAACCTGGGTCCGCCCGGCTCTTGTCGGTCTCCTTGCCGCCCTCGCCCTGGCTGGCTGCGCCTCCAAGCCCAAGAAGCCGCGCCTCGCCTATGAAGAGCGTCCGGTTGAATTGCTCTATGCCACGGGGGCCGATCGCCTCGACAAGGGCATGTGGAGCCAGGCGGTTCAGTATTTCGAAGAGGTGGAGCGTCAGCACCCCTATTCGGAATGGTCTCGCCGTTCGATCCTCATGACGGCCTATGCCCACTATCAGGGCAACAACTATGCCGAGGCCATTGGTGACTCCGAGCGCTTCCTGTCGCTCTATCCGGGCAGCCCGGCGGCCGTCTATGCCCACTATCTGAAGGCCATCTGCTATTTCGAACAGATCGTCGATGTGGGTCGCGACCAGGCCGCGACGGGTCAGGCTCTGGAAGGTCTGCGTGAGGTGGTGTCGCGCTATCCGCGTTCCGAATATGCCGCCGATGCCCGCCTGAAGATCGACATGGTCAATGACCAGCTGGCCGGCAAGGAAATGACCATCGGCCGCTATTATCTGAACACCGGCGACACCCTGGCGGCCATTGGCCGCTTCCGCACCGTGGTGGAACGCTATCAGACGACAAGCCATGTGCCTGAGGCCCTCTATCGTCTGGTGGAATCCTATCTGACCCTGGGTCTGAACGAGGAAGCCAAGCGCAACGGTGCCGTGCTGGGCTTCAACTATCCCGGCGATCCCTGGTATCGCGATGCCTATAAGCTTCTGACCGACAAGGGTCTGAAGCCGGCGGTGGAACCCAGTGAGGTGGCCAAGCCCAGCCTGCTGTCGCGTCTGCCCTTCGTCCAGGACAAGAGCACCACCGTAAAGCCCCCGAAATCCAACTGAGACGCTTCCGGATCAGCCCGTTTCAGGCGATCCTGTCCCCATGTTGATCGGTCTCTGGATTCGAGACGTTGTGCTGATCGAGACCCTGGACCTGGCCATAGGTTCGGGCATGACGGCGCTTACCGGCGAGACCGGGGCTGGCAAGTCCATCATCCTGGATGCCCTGGGTCTGGCGACCGGTGCCCGGGCTGATGCCGGGCTGGTGCGCAAGGGTGCAGGCCAGGCCGTTGCTTCCGCGATCTTTGCCCTGGGGCCCGATCACCCCGCTTGGGCCATCCTGGAAGACAAGGGCCTGGACGCGGACCGCAGCGAGGATCTGGTCCTGCGCCGGCAGGTCTCCGCCGACGGCCGCAGCCGTGCCTTCGTCAATGATCAGGCCACCAGTGTCGGAGTCTTGCGGGAGCTGGGGGAGGGCCTGCTTGAGGTCCATGGTCAGCACGAGACCGTCGGCCTGCTGGATGCCCGCACCCACCGCCCCCTGCTGGATGCCTATGGAAGCCTCTCGGCCCTGACCGGTCGGGTGGCCGGGGCCTGGAGCCACCTGAAGGCGGCTCGAAGCCAGGCCGAGGGCCTGAGGGCGGCCCAACAGAACGCCGCCGAGGAGGCAGAGGAACTGACCCTGAGGCTGGGGGAACTGGATCGCCTCGATCCCCAGGCCGGGGAAGAGGTGGTCCTGGCCGAACAGAGGGCGATACTCGGGGCTTCCGAAAAGGCTCTGGCCGACATCGGCAGCGCCCGGGAGGTCTTTGACGGCCTCTCCAGCCGCCTGGCCCAGGCCGTGCGGGCTCTGGAACATGCCCGAAGTCGCGCCCTGCAGGCCGGTGCCGGCGAGGACACCCCTGCCGTGATGCGCCTGGCCAGTGCCAGCAACGCCATTGACCGACTGTTTGGCGAGGTCTCCGAAGCCGAGGCCGCTGTGGACCTGGCGGCGGACGCCTTCGATTTCCGCACCGATCAGCTGGAGAAGACCGAGGAGCGACTGTTCGAGCTGCGTGGCATGGCCCGCAAGCTCAATGTCAGTGTCGAGGAACTGCCGATCCTGAGAGTGCGTTTTGCCGATCGCCTTAGGGCCATGGAAAACTCCGAGGACGAGCTGAGGGCGGCCGAAAAGGCCGTGGCCGAGGCCCGCCGCACCTATCTTGAGGCGGCCGGCGAGCTGTCAGCAGCCCGTCAGACGGCCGGCGACCAGCTGGCCCAGGTAGTGGTGTCCGAGCTGGTGCCCCTGAAGCTGGAAAAGGCCCGGTTCCGGGTGGTGGTCGACGTTCAGGACGAGGAGCGGGCAGGGCCCACAGGTATCGACCGCGTGGCCTTCGAGATCGCAACCAATCCTGGTGCCCCTTTCGGACCCCTGGGGGCCATTGCCTCTGGCGGGGAACTGGCCCGCTTTGCCCTGGCCCTGAAGGCGGCCCTGGCCGGGCGGGGCACAGGTCCCCAGCCCCTGATGATCTTCGACGAGGTGGACCAGGGAGTCGGCGGAGCCGTGGCCGATGCCGTGGGCCTGAGGCTGCAGCGACTGGCCACCGAGGCCCAGGTCCTGGTGGTGACCCATTCGCCCCAGGTCGCGGCCCGGGCTGATGCCCACTGGCGGATTTCCAAGGCGGGAGACGGCGAAGCCCTGCGCACGGCTGTCGTCACCCTGACCCCTGAAGAGCGGGAGGAGGAGATCGCCCGGATGCTGGCCGGGGCCGAGATCACCGATGCTGCCCGTGCGGCCGCGCGAGCCCTGATGCATGCCTGACCTGCGGCCCGTCCCTGACCTGACCGAGACCGAGGCGGCGGCAGAACTGGCCCGTCTGGCGGACGAACTGGCCGCCCACGACCTGCGCTATCACCAGCAGGACGCGCCGGTTATTTCCGATGCCGACTATGACGCCCTCAAGCAGCGAAATCTGGCGATCGAGGCCCGGTTTCCAGACCTGATCCGCGAAAATTCTCCGTCCTTGAGGGTCGGTGCCGCCCGGGCCGAGCAGTTCTCAGCCGTGG
>CAIYZB010000275.1 GCA_903930545.1 uncultured Alphaproteobacteria bacterium | reverse complement strand
GCCTGTTTGAGCCGGAATATAATATGCGTCTGGGTTCGGCCTATCTGGGCCAGATGGTGAATAATTTCAGTGGCTCCTACCCCATGGGCGTGGCCGCCTACAATGCCGGCCCCGGGCGGCCGGTCCAGTGGGTGAGCTATTGTGGCGACCCGCGCGCGGCCACCACTGATCCCATCGATTTCATCGAGTGCATCCCCTTCTCCGAGACCCGCAACTATGTCCAGCGGGTCATGGAGGGCATGATCGTCTATCGGGCCCGGCTGAACGGCGGGTCCCACAAGATCACCCTCTCCGATGACCTGAAGCGGGGCAGCTACCGGTTTGTGGAAATGCCGGCACCGGCACCGACTCTGCCTGGAATCGGGGCTACCATGGCCCCCATTCCCAACCCCTAGGCCTCAGGGCAGGACCAGGCCGTTCATCAGGCCATCGAGGGTTACCTCGATGAGCTCGGCCTGGGGTGCCCAGGGCCTGCCCTTGCGAGTGATGGCCAGCATGACCACCCCGTGACAGGCTCCCCACAGAGCCTGGGACGCGGAGTCCGCATCTCCGGTGCGCAGACGCCCCTCGGCGGTGACTTCCCGCACAACCCCGGAAAAGATGTCGTAGCACTGGGCAGAGAGGCTGGCATTGCCCTCGCTCCATACCCCCGTCACCGCAGGGGAACTGCCGAAGACCAGCTGATAGGCATTGGGGTGCTCAAAGCCCCAGCGCATATAGGAAACCAGCATGTCCTTGAGGCGCACGCCGGGGTCCATGGGCCGGGCGGCGATCTCGCGGTTCTGGTTTAGGAGGCGCAGGATCGACGCCTCGCAGATTTCCAGCAGGATCGCACCCTTGTCGGGGAAGTGCATATAGAGGGCGGTCGAGGAAACCCCTACCTCATCGGCGATCTTGCGGATGGTGGCGCCTTCATAACCCTCGGCCACAAAGATCCGCTCGGCCGCCGTCAGGATCTCGGCACGGCGCAGATGGCCGTCACCCTTGGCCTTGCGGGCAGATCGCCGGGCGGTCACAGCCGTGGTCAAGAGGAATCCTCCGGGGTCGAATGTTTCACAACGGAAACCAAATTCCCGCCGGTGGCAAGCCCGCTCGCCGATGCGTTGCGGAGGCAAGCACCACTGGACGGGCCTGCCCCTGAACGGGTAACCGGGGAAGATGAGCCAGACCGATCCTCAGGTCGCCGACCAGCCCGGCGTCATGCGCACTACCGGATGGGGTGACTATGCCCTGCTGGATTCCGGTCATGGTCGGAAACTGGAACGCTACGGCCCCTATTCCGTCGTTCGGCCCGAGCCGCAGTGCATGTGGGCACCGCAGGATGAAGCCGTCTGGGCCGGGGCCGATGCGGTCTTTGACCCCCAGGGCGACGAGGACGAGGGGCGCTGGCGGTTTTCAGGCCGGCCGGCCGAGACCTGGCCCATGGGCTGGGGCGAGGTGAAGTGGACGGCCCGGTTCACCGCCTTCCGACACCTGGCCTTCTTCCCAGAACAGGCCGCAAACTGGGCCTGGCTTGACAGCACCGTCCGCGCGGCCGCCACCCCGCCCCGGGTTCTGAACCTGTTTGGCTATACCGGGGTGGCGAGCCTGGTCTGTGCCGCCGCCGGGGCCAGCGTCACCCATGTGGACGCCTCCAAGAAGGCCATTGGCTGGGCCCGGGAAAATGCTGCCCTATCGGGGCTTGAAGATCGCCCGATCCGCTGGATCTGCGAGGACGCCCGTCGCTACGTCCAGCGCGAGGCCCGCCGAGGCTCGCGCTATGACGGCATCATCCTCGACCCGCCCAAATATGGCCGCGGTCCCAATGGCGAGATCTGGCGGCTGTTCGAAGACCTGCCGGAACTGGCCAGCCTCTGCGCCGAACTCCTGTCCGATACCGCCAGCTTCCTGATCCTCAATGCCTATGCCGAGCGGATTTCCGGAGCGGCCCTGGCCGGTCTGTTGTCGGAAAAGCTGGCCGGTCGCGGCGGGACCATTTCCTGGGGCGAACTCGCCCTGGCCCAGGACAGCGGCGATCGCGAAGTCGGGATGAGCTTCTATGCCCGGTGGTCGGCATGAGCGCGCGCACCGTCACCTCCCTGACCAATCCCACGGTCAAGGCTGTGCGCGCCCTGCATCTGCGCAAGGCCCGGGACGAGAGCGGCCTGTTCGTCGCCGAAGGCCTGAAGATTGTCACCGAGGCCGTCGAACTTGGCCATGCCCCCCGTATCCTGATGTATGGGGCTGAGGCCGAGGGCCACCCCCTGCTGCGCCAGGCCATCACCGCCACCCGAGAAGCCGGCGGCGAGGTGATCGAAGTCACCCAGGACATCCTGGCCAAGGTGTCCCGGCGGGACAATCCACAGGCCGTGGTCGGTGTCTTTGCCCAGGCCTTCACCCCCCTCGCGGCTCTGCAGATAAAGCCGGACGACTGTCTTGTGGCCCTGCACCGGGTCCGCGATCCCGGCAATCTGGGCACCATTGTGCGCACCGCAGACTCTGCAGGCTGCGGTGCCGTGATCCTGGTGGGGGAATGCTGCGATCCCTTTTCGGTGGAGGCCGTCCGCGCCACCATGGGCTCGATCTTCGCCGTTCCCATTGTTCAGGCCACGGAAGCGGAATTCGCAGACTGGCGAAAGGCCTGGACCGGCTCGGTGATAGGCACCCTGCTGACGGCCACCAAGGCCCACAGCGAGGCCATCTATGTGCGGCCGTCGATCGTGCTCATGGGCAATGAGCAACAGGGCCTGACCCCGGACATGGCTGCCCTGTGCGATGTGAATGTGAAGATCCCCATGCGCGGCCGGGCTGACAGCCTGAACCTGTCCGTGGCCACCGGGATCATGATCTACGCCGCGACCGCCTAGGTCCCACGAGGCTTGGCCCGGGCTGTGGCCACGGCGACAGACGGATCCTCCGGCCACAGATGCTTGGGATATCGACCGCGCATGTCGGAGCGGACGTCCTTCCACGACCCCTTCCAGAAGCCTGGCAGATCCTTTGTGGTCTGGATCGGGCGATGCCCTGGTGACAGCAGGGACAGGGTCAGGGGCACACCCCCGGCCGTGGGATGGACCGTCAGGCCGAAGGTTTCTTGAACCCGCACATCCACCCGGGGTCCGGCCTCGGCCCCATAGTCGATGGCAAAGCTGTTGCCCGTCGGGGCCGTCCAGCGGGCGGGGGCAGAGGTCTCCAGCGCCCTTTGCCGGTCCCAGGGCACCAGCGTTTTCAGGGCCCCATCCAGATCAGACGCCGACAGACCCGAGAGCGACCGGACCTTGCCCAGCAGGGGCAGGAGCCAGTCCTCGAGGCGTGCTACCAGGGCCGCCGAGGACAGATCTGGCCAGTCCTGGTCCTGCTCGCGCAGGAAACTGACCCTCTGCCGGAAAGACAGGCTGGCTTCCCCCCAGGGCAGGATCTCCACTCCTTCGCGCCTCACCCGGTCTGCCAGGGCAGCAGCGACAATGACGGGATCAGGGCGGTCATCGACCACCTCGCGAACGGCGATCCGACCAAGGCGGGTGATGCGCTTGGCCCTCAGCTTGCCGCCGCCAGATTCCTCCAGCCGGGTCTCGATCTCCAGCTGATCGGCAAAGGCGGTCAGCAGGTCGGCCTCGTCGAGGGGGGCGGCCACCAGGATACGGTCCCGGCGATCCCCGCCCCCAAGCTCGGCCACCGCAAGCCAGGTTTCCCGCGCCAGGGCATCGGTGGGCTCCAGATAGGCTCCACGGCCGCTCACCAACTGGAACTCTCCAAGGGGCCCACGCGCCCGGGCGATCCGTTCAGGAAAGGCAAAGGCCAGCAAAAGCCCGACCTCAAGGGGCTCGCCCCTGCCCTGTCGCCCAGCCAGGCGGGTCCAGCGATCAGCCAGGCTACGGGCATCCCTGGCCCGGGGGCTGCGGTCACGAGCAAAGCCCTCAAGGCGGTGACGCAGGTCACTGTCACGGCCCCCCAGCCCGAATTCACTGAGCAGGGCGGCAATCTGGGCGGCCTCAACCGACTGTCCCGTTGCGGCTGCCTTGATCACCATATGGGCAAGGCGCGGGGTCAGGGGGAATTCGGCCAGGGCTTCGCCGTGAGGTGTGAGCACACCCTCCCCGGTCAGAGCCTCCAGCCGGGTCAACAGGCTGCGCGCCTCCTGGAAGGCGGCTGCGGGGGGCGGATCAAGGAAGCCAAGACTGGCCGGGTCTCGTGTGCCCCATCGGGCGAGATCGATGGCCAGACCCGACAGGTCGGCGTCGAGGATTTCAGGATCGGCAAAGGCTGGCAGGGCGCGGGTCTCGGGTTCGTCCCAAAGGCGGTAGCAGACCCCGGGCTCGGTTCGTCCGGCCCGGCCCCGCCTCTGGTCCGCGGCCGCCCGACTGACCCGCACGGTCGCCAATCGAGTCAGGCCACTGGCGGGCTCGTAGCGCGGCACCCGGGCGAGGCCGCAGTCGATCACCACCCGCACCCCCTGGATGGTCAGACTGGTCTCTGCGATGGAGGTCGCCAGCACGATCTTGCGGGTGCCCTCGGGGGTCGGGGCGATGGCGCGATCCTGCACCGCCGGGTCGAGGGCTCCGAAGAGGGGGGCAATGAGCACCCCCGGACGACGCAGCTTTTCCTGCAGAAGTTGTTCAGCGCGTCGGATCTCTCCCTGCCCCGGCAGGAAGACCAGGATGCTGCCGCTCTCCTCGACCAGGGCACGTTCAACGGCCCGCAGGACGCGGTCCTCAAGTCGCAGGCGGTCATCCCGACCGAGATAATAGGTTACCACGGGAAAGGCCCGCCCCTGGCTTTCCAGAACCGGCGCATCATCGAGCAGTCTGGCCACGGCGGCCCCGTCCAGGGTGGCCGACATCACAAGGATCCTCAGATCCTCCCGCAGCAGACCCTGGGCATCCCGGGCCAGGGCCAGGCCCAGATCCGCATCGAGGCTGCGTTCGTGAAATTCGTCGAAGATCACAGCCCCCACACCGTCCAGGGAGGGATCAGCCAGGATCATGCGGGTGAAGACCCCCTCGGTCACCACCTCGATCCGGGTGCGGGACGATACGCGGGCCTGCATCCTCACCCTGAAACCCACCCGGTCGCCCACCGCCTCGCCAAGGGTTGCCGCCATCCTCTCGGCCGCAGCCCGGGCCGCAAGCCGTCGAGGTTCGAGCATGATGATGCGCTGTTGCCCAAGCCAGGGCTCATCAAGGAGCCGAAGAGGCACGACCGTGGTCTTGCCCGCACCGGGTGGTGCCACCAGCACAGCGGCATTGCCGGTGCTCAGGGCCGCCTTAAGGGCGGGCACAATTTCCTCAACGGGTAGCATCTGGCGGGCAGACATAGCCTCGCAGGGGCCTGTCGTCACCGCTGGGCGTTGCACATAGGCCCTGGTCTCTCTAACGTCCTTCCCAAGACTTAACCGAACTGCGGGTTTCCCATGGCTGATGGGCCGCGGTTCCACGGGGGGAGCGAGACCCAATGTCCGCAGATGCCGCGCCACGCGGGAACAGGCTGTTTCTCAAAAAATCCATCGAACAGGTGCAGAGGGAATCTGAATCCCACCACCTGAAGCGCACCCTGGGGGCCATGAACCTGGTCCTGCTGGGGATCGGCTGCATCATCGGTGCCGGTATCTATGTCATGACCGGCAATGCGGCGGCGAACTTCGCTGGCCCGGCCGTGATCCTGTCCTTCATCATCGCCTTCCTGGCCTGCGTCTTCGCCGGTCTCTGCTATGCGGAGCTGGCCTCCACCATGCCGGTGGCCGGATCGGCCTATACCTACAGCTACACCTCCCTGGGCGAGGTCTTTGCCTGGGTCATGGGCTGGCTTCTGGTGCTTGAATACGGCGTCGCCGCCGCCACCGTGGCGGCTGGCTGGTCGGGCAATGTGGTCAGCCTGCTGGCCAATTTCAACATCGTGATCCCGCCGGAATTCACCACCTCCTTCATCCAGGCCAAGACCGGCTCCGATGGTCTTCTGACCTTCGTGACGAGTGGCGGAGCCAATGTGCTCGGCGCGGCCGGGATCCTGATGGTCACCCTGCTCCTGGTGGTCGGGATTTCAGAATCTGCCTCGGTGAACAATGTCATCGTCTTCATCAAGGTCGGCGTGCTTCTGCTGTTCATCGGCTTTGGTCTGGGCTTCATCAACATCGCCAACTGGCAGCCCTTCATCCCCGAGAACGAGGGCGGCTTCAAATATGGCGTGCCTGGCATCTTCCGCGCCGCCTCGGTGATCTTCTTTGCCTATGTCGGCTTCGAGGCGGTCTCCACCGCTGCGGCCGAGGCCAAGAACCCCAAGCGCGACGTGCCCATCGGCATCCTGGGATCCCTCATCGTCTGCACCATCATCTATATGCTGGTCGCTGCCGTGCTCACCGGGGTCGTGCCCTTCCGTGAGCTGGGCGTCGCCGCTCCCATCGCCCTTGCGGTGGACAAGATGGGCATTCCCTGGTTCGCCCTGCTCATCAAGGTCGGTGCCGTTGCCGGTCTGTCCTCGGTCATGCTGATCCTGACCTATGGCCAGACGCGTATCTTCTACGCCATGGCCCGGGACGGTCTGCTGCCCCGGTTCTTCGCCACCCTGCATCCCAAGTTCCGCACCCCCTGGGTCGGAACCCTGATCCTCGGGTCCATCATTGCCGTTGGTGCCGCCATGCTGCCCATCGAGATCCTCGGCGACCTCGTCAGCCTGGGCACCGCCACGGCCTTTGCCATCGTCTGCATCAGCGTCATGTATCTGCGCCGCGCCCGCCCGGACCTGGAACGTCCGTTCCGCGCGCCCTGGGGCATGGTCACCCCGATCCTCGGCATCTTCTTTGCCTTGCTGATGACCGGGCCGCTGCTGCTGGACATGTATGCCAAGGCCACCTCTGGTGACCCGATCCCGGCCTATCTGCTCGGCGGCTATCTGAGCCTGGGGGCCCTGATCTATATCGGCTACGGCTTCTGGAACTCCCGTCTCGGCAAAGGCCTGCCCCAGATCGACGACGATCAGGGTGCTGGTCCCGGTGCCGAACAGGCAATTGCCCATGGTCTTGGCGACGGTCACGGCTGATAAGGCCTCGGCCCGAAAAGACTGAAAGCCCGGGGTTCGCGCCCCGGGCTTTTATTTTGACCAAAGACCGCCGATGTTAGGGACGTCATGAGCGAACAAGCCCCACCCAGCCCGCCGATCCGCGCCCTCATCGCGCCGGTCACCCCGCTTGCCCAGAACTGCACGATTGTCTGGTGCGCAAAGACCAACAAGGCCGCGATAATCGATCCCGGTGGTGAGCCCGAAAAGCTCCTTCAGGCCCTGAAGGATCACGACCTGACCCTGGAAAAGATCTGGATCACCCACGGCCACCTCGACCATGCCGGGGCGACCTCGGCCATCCAGGCGGCGACAGGCTGCCCCATTGAAGGTCCCCATCGGGATGATGGCTGGCTCATCGACGAGATCGAGTCCTCCGGGGCAAAATACGGCATGGCCGATGCCCGGGGCTTTGTGCCCGACCGCTGGCTGGAAGACGGCGATGTGGTCACCCTGGGGGAGACCCAGTTCGAGGTCTATCACTGCCCCGGCCATACCCCGGGCCATGTGATCTTCTTCCACCGCGAGGCGCGCTTTGCCCAGGTCGGCGATGTCCTGTTCCAGGGCTCCATCGGTCGCACCGACTTTCCCCGTGGCAACCACCAGCAACTGATCAATTCCATCACCCAGAGGCTCTGGCCCCTCGGCAATGAGGTGAGGTTCGTCCCCGGCCACGGTCCGATGTCCAGCTTCGGCATCGAACGACAGACTAATCCCTTTGTCGCCGACGAGGTGCTGGCGGACGCCTGATGTTTTTCAGCGGCGAAATCCGGCTGTTACCTGAACGCAATACAAGGTCGGGATGGAGATGACAGCCGACCCGGCCCCGCCAGCCCGCATCCTGATGGTGGACGACGATCCGGGGATCCGCGACGTGGTCTCGGACTTTCTCGGCATGCATGGCTACAGTGTCGACACGGCCGGGGATGCCCGGGAGATGGAGCGCGTCCTGGCCAGGGGGCCGGTCGACCTGATCGTTCTGGATGTGATGTTGCCGGGCGAGGATGGTCTGGCCATCTGCCGTCGCCTCGCGGTCGAGGGCGGCCCTCCCATCATCATGC
>CAIYZB010000274.1 GCA_903930545.1 uncultured Alphaproteobacteria bacterium | reverse complement strand
TGGGGGAGGTGGCACGCGTCAGCGTGACGGAGGGGGCCTAGATCAGGCCTCGGTCTTGGCTGCCCCGCGCTTTTCGTACTCGGCCTTCAGTTCCGCCAGTTCGGTGGCGTACTGTTCCTTGGCCGCGTCCCGCAGGCGCGGGATATGGTAGTTGGGGAACAGGTCATTGTCCGGCTGGTAGTCCTTGAGCACCTGCTTGGCGACCGTGACCTTGTGGACCTCGGTGGGACCATCGGCGATGCCCATGACCAGCGAACTGGTCACCATGTGCATGAAGGGCATTTCGTTGGAGACCCCGAGCGCCCCGTGCAGGTGGGCAGCCTTGGTGGCGATGTCATTATAGACCTTGGGCATGGCCACCTTGATGGCAGCGATGTCCTTGCGCACCAGGTTGTAGTCCTTGTGCTTGTCGATGAGCCAGGCGGTGCGCAGGACCAGAAGTCGGAACTGTTCCAGGGCGATCCAGCTGTCGGCAATCTGCTCCTGGACCATCTGCAGGTCGGCCAGACGACCATCCCGGGTCTGGCGGGAGACCGCGCGGCGGCACATCAGGTCAAGGGCATGCTTGCAGGCCCCGACGGTGCGCATGGCGTGGTGGACCCGGCCACCGCCCAGACGGACCTGGGCGATGACAAAGGCCGCGCCACGTTCCCCCAGCAGGGCATCATAAGGCACCCGAACATCGGTGTAGCGCATATAGCCTTCGGACCCGCTGCCGATCTCTCCACCGCCGCCGACCGCCACATTGCGGACGATCTCGACCCCGGGGGTGTCAGTGGGAACCAGGAAGATGGAGGTGCGCTTGTAGGGGTCCTTGGCGTCGGGATCGGTGATGGCATAGACCACCAGAACCTTGGCGTAGCGGGCATTGGTGGAGTACCACTTCTCGCCATTGATCACCCACTCATTGCCGTCCAGGACCGCGCGGGTCTTGAAGGTCAGGGGGTCGGACCCGCCGGTGGGCTCGGACATGGAGAAGGCCGAGCGGATCTCGCCGTTCAGCAGGGGCCAGAGATACTGCTCCTTCTGCTTGTCGGTGCCGTAGTGAGCAATGATCTCGGCATTGCCGGTATCCGGAGCCTGGCAGCCGAAGACCGTGGGGGCCAGGCCATTGCGGCCCAGCTTTTCATTCATCAGACCAAGCTTGAGCTGGCCAAAGCCCTGGCCGCCCAGTTCCGGGCCGAGGTGACAGGCCCACAGGCCCTGGTCCTTGACCTTCTGCTGCAGGGGCTTGATGAACTTTTCGCGGCCAAGGGGGCCATGGACGGCCATGCCGAGATGGGAGAGGGGTTCGACCTCCTCGCGCATGAAGTCTTCAATCCAGTCCAGCTTCTTCTGGAATTCCGGATCCGTTTCAAAATCCCAAGCCATGTTCCGCTCCCGAAGCGCCGCCCTTGAGGGCGTTTTTTAAAATGGTCTGGCGAACGCCGTCGCCTGGCTGAATGGATACAGTATCAAACGGGCGTTTGAATGACGCAACGGCAAGTTCGCCTCAGTCTGCGGATTTCTTTTCCGCCCCACCCTCGACGAGAGATTCGGCCACAGCCTCGACGACCTCAGACTCCTCAGCGCCCATGGGCGGGGCCTGGCCAGTGTCGGCGGCCTGACCCTGTGGGGCCGCCATGGGCATCAGTCTGGCCTTGCGCCAGTTGCCCCATCGGAAGAAGGCCGCAGACAGGGCAAATGAAGTGATCGACCCCATGGGGAAGCTCCACCAGACCGCGTTCTGACCGAGCATGGGCTCCAGGAAATTGGCGAAGGGAATGCGGATCACCCACATGGCCACGATCATGATTATCAGGGGCGGCCACACCGCGCCCGTGGCCCGCACGATCCCGGACAGGATGAAGGCCATGCCGAAGGGGATGAAGCCCCATAGAACAATGGAATTGATGTGGATGGCGATGGCATTCGAGGGACTGGCTGCCGGCAGGAAGAGGTGCAGGATCAGCCCTTCCGTCAGATAGATCAGGACCACCGGCACGGCGGTCATCAGGGCGGCAATCCCGACCCCGTTGGCGGCGATCAGATTGACCCGCTCCATCTTGCCGGCCCCGACATTCTGGGCCGCCATGGAGGACACGGCGGCTCCGAGCGCCATGGCCGGCATCTGGACATAGGTCCAGAGCTGGATGGCTGCGCCATAGCCAGCGGCCACCTGGGTACCATAGGCGTTGACATAGGAGATCATCACCACCGCAGAGCCGGAGATCACCAGCATCTGGGCCGCCATGGGGAAGCCCTTGACCGCCAGGGTGCGGATGATCTGAAGGTCCGGCTTCAGCAGATGCCAGTCCTCTCTATGCAGGGCCAGGACACTGCGGCTGCGATAGAGATGCACCAGGATGACGGCCAGGGTGAAGGTCTGGCTGATCAGGGTGGAATAGGCGGAACCGGCGATCCCCAGGCGCGGAAAGGGCCCGATCCCCATGATCAGCAGGGGGTTGAGGGTGACGTCCAGCCCAACCGCCAGCAGGGAGAAGTAGAAGGGGGTCCGGGAATCCCCCGCCCCCCTCTGGGCCATCATGACGAAGCTGAAGAAATACATGAAGGGCATGGCGAGGAAGATCACCCGCAGATAGATGATCGCATCCCGCGTGGCGTCCGGCGGGGTCTTCATCACTGCCAGGACGGAGGGGGTCAGCAGATAGCCCCCCAGTCCCACAGCCAGGGACAGGATGAGGAAGAAGGTCGTGGCCGTGCCCACCACCCGCTTGACCAAGGCCTCATTGCGAGCCCCCACCGCCTGGGAAATCATCAGATTGGCCGACATCGAGATGCCGAACACCGCCCCAAGCATCAGGAAGAAGATATTGTTGGCATTGACCGTCGCCGTCAGGGCCGCCTCGCCCAGGGCATGGCTGACCCAGATGGCATTGGCCGAGCCATTGAGGGACTGAAGGATATTGGAGCCGAGCACCGGCAAGGCGAAGGTCACCAGGGTCCTGGCAATGGGCCCCGTGGTCAGGTCCTGGGTTCCGGGGCCAAAACGCCCGCCTGGGCCTGGTCTGGCAGATTGGGAACTTGAATCAGACAAACGGAACTCCCCGGCCAAAATAGGCCGTGTGTCGGGAGATCCGGTGGCCGCGAAATGGCGGCAAATGGGTCTGGACGGGCTTCCCGGGCTTTCCTTCTAGGCAAGGTCTTATCTCCCCTCAAGGCGGCCGAGGGGTTTTCCAGTGTCTGCGAACACATTTGGGCGGGGAAATTCCGCCGACAGACGCAATTCCTGCGGGATTTTCCGTGGCAAAGCAGCGGCTATCGCTTACGGATTAGGGCATGAAACTTCTGATCACTGGTGGCGCGGGCTTTATAGGCTCAGCGGTCGTCCGGCGGGCGGTGGCGGATGGACATCAGGTGGTGAACCTGGACGTCCTGGCCTATTCCGCCAACCTGGAGAATGTGGCCCAGGTCGCGGCCTCGCCCAACTATGCCTTCGAGCAGGCCGATATCGCCGATGGCCAGGCCCTGCGCGCCATCTTTGCCCGGCATCAGCCAGATGCGGTCATGCACCTGGCCGCCGAGAGCCACAATGACCGGGCCATTGATGGCCCCCTGGCCTTTGTCCAGACCAATGTGGTGGGCACGGCCGTCCTGCTGGAGACGTCCCGGGCCTATTACAACAGCCTGAGCGCCGAGCGCCGGGCGGCTTTCCGGTTCCACCACGTCTCCACTGACGAGGTCTTCGGAGCCCTGGGGGAGGATGGTGCCTTTACCGAGGCTACGCCCTACGACCCCAATTCCCCCTATTCGGCCACCAAGGCAGGGGCCGACCATCTGGTGCGCGCCTGGAACCGCACCTTTGGCCTCCCGGTGGTCATCACCAACTGCGCCAACAATTACGGGCCTTATCAGTTCCCGGAAAAGCTGATCCCCACGGTGGTGGTCCGCGCCATGGAGGGCAAGACCATCCCCGTCTATGGCGATGGTCGCCAGGTCCGCGACTGGCTGCATGTGGATGACCATGCAGAGGCCCTGCTGACCGTCCTGGCCCGGGGCCGCCTGGGCGAGACCTATTGCATCGGCGGGGATTCCACCCGGCGCAATATCGAGATCATCGAGATGCTCTGCGCCAGCCTGGACAAGTTTGCCCCGGCCAATACCCCCCACCGCGACAAGATCACCTTTGTTGCCGACCGCCCGGGACACGACTTCCGCTATTCCATCGACGCCTCCAAGCTCAAGGCCGAGCTGGGCTGGGAGCCGAAGATCGGCACGCCCCAGGGCATGGACGACACCGTGCGCTGGTATGTGGAGAACGCCGGCTGGTGGCAGGGGATCCGTGATCGCGGCTTCCATTCAGAGCGCCTGGGTCTCACCCCGGCATGAGCCTGACGATCCTGCAGTTTGGAACCACCGGCCAGGTCGGACTGGAACTGATCCGTCAGGCGGCCGGGCGCGATATCAGGCTGACGGCCCTGTCTCGCCAGCAGGCGGACTTCGGCGATCCTGAAGCCCTTGCCGTCGCCGTCCGCGAAGCGCGCCCTGACCTGGTGATCATTGCCGCTGCCTATACGGCCGTTGACCAGGCCGAGACGGACGAGGCCGTGGCCCTGGCCATCAATGCCGAAGCGCCTGGGGCCATTGCTGCCGCCGCCACCGAGGTCGGGGCCGCCGTTGTCTTCTTCTCCACCGACTATGTCTTTGGCGGGGACAAGGGGGCCGCCTATCTGGCCGGAGATACCCCGCGTCCCCTTTCGGCCTATGGTCGCACCAAGCTTGCCGGGGAACTAGCCGTGCTGGCGGCCAATTACCGGGCCCTGGTCTTGAGGACCTCCTGGGTGGTGTCTGCCCATGGCCGCAATTTTGTCCGCACCATGTTGAGACTGGCGGGAGAGGGAAATCCGATTCGTGTGGTCGACGACCAGTTCGGCCGCCCGACCTCGGCGGCGGATCTGGCGCGGTTTGTCCTCGACCACGCACCGCGCCTGGTGGCCGCCTCTGCAGACGACCCGGCCTTTGGCCTGCATCACTTTGCCAATGCCGGTGAGACCAACTGGCGACGCTTTGCCGAGGGCATATTTGCCGAGGCCCTGGGTGAGGATGCCCCCCATGTGGAGCCCATCGCCACGGCCGATCGTCCGGCCCCGGCCAGGCGTCCGGTGCGCTCCACCCTCGACACGAGGGCCACCGAGGCCGTATTCGACCTGCACATGCGTCCCTGGCGCGAGGCCCTGATCGAGATCCTGGCCGATCTGCAGACTGAAAAGGCGAACGGCGCGTGAGGAAGGGTATTGTTCTGGCTGGCGGGTCCGGCACCCGTCTGCATCCCCTGACCCTGGCGGTCTCCAAGCAGCTCCTGCCCATCTATGACAAGCCGATGATCTATTATCCGATCTCGGTCCTGATGCTGGCCGGATGCCGCGAGATCCTGATCATCACGACCCCGGAGGACCAGGCGGGCTTCAAGCGCCTTCTGGGGGACGGCTCCCATCTGGGTCTGAAGTTCGAATACATCATCCAGCCCAGCCCCGATGGTCTGGCCCAGGCCTATATCCTGGGTGAGGACTTTGTCGGCGGTGAGCCGAGCGTCATGGTCCTGGGCGACAATATCTTCTTCGGCCAGGGCTTTTCCCAGATGCTGCGCTCGGCTGACCTGCGCACTGAAGGCGCCACGGTCTTTGGCTATCCCGTCCAGGATCCTGAACGCTATGGCGTGGTGGAACTGGGCGAGGGCGGCAAGGTCCTGGGCATTGAGGAAAAGCCCTCAAAGCCCAAGTCCAATTTCGCGATCACGGGCCTTTATTTCTACGACGGCAAGGCCAGCGAATATGCCAGAACGCTCAAGCCCTCCGAGCGGGGCGAGCTGGAGATCACGGCCCTGAACCAGGTCTATCTGGATGCCGGTCAGCTCAATGTCGAGTTGCTGGGCCGGGGCTTTGCCTGGCTCGATACCGGTACCCATGACAGCCTGATCCAGGCGGGCGAACTGGTACGGACCATCGAACAGCGTCAGGGCCTGAGGATCGGTTGCCTGGAAGAGGCCGCCTATCAGATGGGCCTGATCGACCGCGACCAGCTCCTGGTTCTGGCCGGAGCCCTGAAGAAGAGCGAATACGGCAAATACCTCACCGAACTGGCCGACCGGGCCAAATAGGTCAGGCGGCCAGGTTACTGCGGGTCCGCCCATAGGCGAGATAGACAACAACCCCCAGCAGGTTCCAGGCGGCAAAGAGTTGCTTGGTCAGGTCCGGCAGGCTCCAGAACAGATAGAGGCACCCGGCGATCGCCACAGGCCCCACCACCCACCAAAGGGGGGTCCGGAAGGGCCGCTCCAGCCCTGGCTGCTGGGCCCGAAGCACCATCATGGCCCCTGCCGTGGCCACAAAAGCCGCCAGGGTCCCGGCATTGGCCAGCTCGGCGATGATCTGCAGCGGCAGGCCGCCTGCGATCACGGCAGCTACCAGTCCGGTGAAGATGGTCACCGGCACCGGCACGCCCCGAGGGCCGACAGTGGCCAGGGCCTTGGGCAGGAGACCATCCCGGGCCATGGCGAAAAAGACCCGGGTCTGACCGAACATGAAAACCATGATCACGGTGGGCAGGGCCAGGATGGCGGCCCAGCCGATCACCGAGGCCATGAGCGGGCTGCCGAGATCCCGCAAGATAAAGGCCAGGGGCTCACCGCTCTTTGAAAAGACGTCGAAGGGCGAGGCCCCGAGGGCGGCGGCCGCCACCAGCATATAGATGGCCGCGCAGGCCACCATGGACCCGACGATGCCGATGGTCAGGTCACGACTGGGATTGCGCGCCTCCTCGGCCGCCGTGGAGATGGCGTCAAAACCGTAAAAGGCAAAGAAGATCACGGCAGCGGCCGCCATGACCCCGCGCTTGACCCCGTCGCCATCCACATGGGCCTGGAATCCATAGGGGCTGAAGGGGGTGAAGTGGCTGGCGTCAAAATGGTGAAGGGCAATGAATATGAAGATGGCCAGGGCCACGATCTTGACCAGGACAAGGACGAAATTGACCGTCGCACTCTCCCGGGTGCCGACCAGCAGCATGCCGGTTACCGCCAGGGTGATGAAGACGGCCGGAAGATTGACCAGACCGGCGGGGTCGCCTCCAGGACCTGCGGCCAGCATGGCGGGCAGGCCCAGTTGCTGGCTGACGAGAAAGCCCTGGGCATAGCCGGACCAGCCCACAGCCACAGCGGAACAGACAACAGTATATTCCAGGATCAGGCTCCAGCCGATGATCCAGCCCACCGTCTCCCCCATGCCGGCATAGGCATAGGTATAGGCCGACCCGGCCTGGGGCATGAGGGTGGCCATTTCCGCATAACAGAGGGCCGCAAGGGCGCAGATGCCTCCGGCAATGGCAAAGGAGACGATGACCGCAGGCCCGGCCTGCCCCGCCCCGACCCCGATCAGGGTGTAGATGCCAGTCCCGATGATCCCGCCTATGCCCAAGGCCATCAGATGGGGCCAGCTCAGGGTGGCCTTGAGGCCGTGACCCGAGGTCAGGTCGCGGCTGATGGGTTTGCGGCGCGTCAGAAAGCTCATGGTTTTCCCCCCGGATGGGCGGAGCATGGCGAAGTTGGGCCCGCTTGGCGAGACCTCAGTCGGGCCAGAGGTCCTGGACGTCGCCCTTGCGGTTCAGGATCCGCACGGCGCGCTTGACCACGGCGATCAGCCTGTCCCGCCTGGCGACCTCATCAAAGGTCAGGGATCCGCGGGCGAGGCCTTCGAGCAGAAAGCGGCCGAGATCGCGGCTGGCCTGGAACCGGGGATCATCACCGGCCTGGGCAAGGGCCAGAAACCGGTCGCCTACCTGGTTGTGGTCAAAGGCCGACTGGGCACCGGCCAGACGTTGACGCAGCATGGGATCGGTCCGGGCCGTGGCCTCCAGCTCTGCAAAGGCCACGAAAGGAACCTCCTGAAGCAGGCTCCAATAGGCATCGATGGCCTGCTCGGAGGCGTCGACCCCCGGTGCAACGGCACGGGAGGCAGCCTGTTCGAAAAGGCGCGCGCGTTCTACCTCGATATGGGCGACGGCGGCCTCGATGAGCTCTTCGCGACTGGAGAAGTGATAGAGCATGGCCCCGCGGGTCAGGCGGGCAGCATCGGCAATCAGGGCATTGGTGGCCGCATGGTAGCCCACCTGGGCGAAGAGCCTCATGGCCGCGTCCAGGATGCGGGCGCGGGTCCGGCGGGATTTCGGCGTCTCCCTCGCGGGATGGGTCTGGGCGTCCATGGAACCTTGGGGAGGAGGCCCCGCAGAGACCGGGACCTTGGCCGGAGCCAT
>CAIYZB010000273.1 GCA_903930545.1 uncultured Alphaproteobacteria bacterium | reverse complement strand
GCTTGAAAAAGATGGCCCCCGGGACCACGGCCCCGCTCATCTTGCGGTTTCGCAGGTTGCGGATGGGCCGGAAGTCGATTCCCTTCATGTCGGTGACGCTGCCCTTGGCACCGCCACTGGCGCAAAAGGCTTCATAGTTGTCTAGGATATCATCCAGGGGCAGGTCATCGATATAGACCGCGCGGGGCGGAGCCTTGAGGGCCTGGCTCAGGTCCACCCCGGTGACATTGGCAAAGCCCAGATCCACCCCGATCAGGATGGCGCGCTTCATGGAGGCACCTGTGAGGTCCGCGCCTCCCAACTCGGCCCCGCTCATGTCGGCGCCATCCAGATTGGCATTGATCAGTCGGGCACCCCCCAGCATGGCTCCGGTGAGGTTGGCATCGCTGAAGTCCGTGGACATGGCCGAGGCCCCGGACATCTGGGCGCCTGACAGATTGGCGCCCGACAGGACGGCGAAGTTCAGCTCTCCGGCCCGCTCGGCATGTTCCAGGATGCGAAAGCCCTCCTTGCGGTCCTGCAGGGCGATCTGGCCCTGTCTCAGGTCGCAGTTCTGAAGGTCAGCCCCGGCCAGATTGGCCCCCCTAAGGCAGGCCCCGCGCAGGTCGGCCGTCTGAAGGCTCGCCTGACGCAGATCGGCATCGCGAAGATCGGCCCCAAACAGCACGGCCCGGCCCAGGTTCGCCCGGGTAAGGATCGCGCCGGTTAGGTTGGCCCCGGTCAGATTGGCCTCGGTAAGGTCCGCGCCCTCAAGGTTGAAGTTGGACAGGTCCATATAGGCAAGACTGGCCCGCTTGCCCCCGGTGCGCCCCTCGACGAACCTCTGGTGACGATCCAGGATCAGCCTGAGGGCATTGGGGTCAGGGCGGCGAAGTTGGGCGGCTGCGGCGGTCATGTCTGGGGTCTTCCGAATGACCCGCAAACTGTTCCGGCACACTTAATGAAGGGTTGCGACACGGGCTCGTCGAGGCGCTTATCTCCAAAACGCGCACCTCAGCCTGCCTGATTTGGGTATTGGCTAGAACCAGCCCTTTCGGCGGAACCAGACCAGAGGCAGGACCACCGAGGCCACCATCATGCCAAGGGCCATGGGATAGCCCGCTACCCAGTGAAGTTCGGGCATGTGATCGAAATTCATCCCATAGATCGAGGCCACCAGGGTCGGGGGCAGGAAGATCACGGCCACCACCGAGAAGAACTTGATGATGCCGTTCTGCTCAATGTTGATCAGTCCCAGGGCGGCATCCAGAAGGAAGGCGATGTGGCTGGACTTGTAGCTGGCCTGTTCCGTCAGGGACTGGATGTCGTGCTGCAGGGCCGAGAGGTGGGGGGGCGAGGCCAGGCTCTGGGTGATTTCGGGGGCCAGGGCGGCATAGCCGCAAAGCCGTCCCAGACTGACCAGGGCGGAACGGGCCAGGGCCGAGATGGACTGGGCTCGGGCGAGGGCCGTGAGCAGGGGCTCGAACCGTCGGGCCCGGCTGGGACCAAAGATCTCCACCGCACAGGCCTCGACCTGGGCGGAGGTCTGTTCCAGGGTCTCGGCCAGGCGTTCCACCACGGCATCCATAAGTCCGAGAAAGAGATCTGCTGAATGGATTGACCCCGCGCCGCCAAGCCTGGCCGCATAGATGTTGAAGGCCTTCAGCTCGTCATAGCGAACCGTGACCAGCAGGTTGTGAACCAGGATGAATGTCACCGCCACGCTGATGGGGTGCTGGTCCTGGCTGTGGGCCAGGAGGGTGGCGGTCATGAAGGTCGCGCCGTTCTCCTGATAGAGACGGCTGGAGGGCTCGATATGGGCCATCTCCTCGCGGGTGGGAATGTCGATCCCCAGGGCGAGCTCGACCGCATCCTCCTCGGCCTCGGTGGGGTTGAGGAGGTCGATCCAGACTGTGTCAGAGGCCGGCCGCCAATCAGGTCCCGGCTGGGCGATCTGGACATCGTGGTTAGGTCTGAAAAGGCTGAGCATCGGAGACCCCGCAGGTACCCCGTCTCCTTCCTCACCCCGGTGGTCGGGGTCAAGGACCGATCAGTTGCTGTCGGAAGATCCCTGGCCGGTGGCGGCCTGGATCAGGGCCGCGATCCGGTCGGTGGAGTCGGCGGCCTGGTTCAGCATGG
>CAIYZB010000272.1 GCA_903930545.1 uncultured Alphaproteobacteria bacterium | reverse complement strand
TACCCATCTGGTGATGCACGGCTCGTCCTCGGTGCCCCAGGACCTGCAGGACATCATCAATCAGTATGGCGGTGAAATGCCCCAGACCTGGGGTGTGCCGGTTTCCGAGATCCAGCGCGGCATCAAGCACGGTGTCCGCAAGATCAATATCGACACCGACAACCGCATGGCCATGACCGGTGCCATCCGCAAGATCTTCGCCGAGAACCCCGGCGAGTTCGATCCCCGCAAGTATCTGAAGCCCGCCATGGACGCCATGCGCGCCGTCTGCCGCCAGCGCTTCGAGGAATTCGGCACCGCCGGCCAGGCCAGCAAAATCACCCCGATCCCGCTGTCTTCCATGGCCAAGCGCTATGCCTCGGGTGACCTGACCCCGAAGATCGGCTGAGGGGATCCCCCTCAGTCGGCACTCGCCGACAGCTCCCCCGGAGGGGAGCAATTACCGAACCCAATTCCTCCCCTCTGGGGGAGGTGGCATGCGAAGCATGACGGAGGGGGCCCAGCCCCCTAGTCGATCGACGCCCCGCGCATCTCCTTCACAAACAGCAGGCCGACCACAAAGGTCACGGCAGCGATGACGATGGGATACCAGAGGCCGTAATAGATATCCCCCGTGGCCGCGACCATGGCGAAGGCCGTGGTGGGCAGGAAGCCACCGAACCAGCCATTGCCAATGTGGTAGGGCAGGCTCATGGAGGTGTAGCGGATCCGGGCCGGGAACATCTCCACGAGGGCCGCCGCTACCGGGCCATAGACCATGGTCACATAGAGGACGAGCAGGAAGAGCAGGCCCACCACAGCAGGCTTGTGGACCTGGGCGCTGTCAGCCTTCTCAGGATAGCCAGCGGCCTTCAGGGCCGCCCCCAGGGTCTTGGTCCAGGCTCCCTTGGCGGTCTTGAAGTCTGCAGGCACCATGTCCTCGCCCCGGAAGCTCTCCACCTGGACCTCGCCGATCTTCACCACTGCAAGACTGCCGGCCGGCGCGATCTGGTTCACATAGCTGACCCCCGCCGTCGCCAGGGCCGACTTGGCAACGTCGCAGGAGGTGGTGAAGGCCGTCTTGCCCACCGGATCGAACTGGACCGAGCATTCGGCCGGATCGGCGATCACCGTGACCGGCGCATTAGCCGTGGCGGCAGCCAGGGCCGGATTGGCATTGGCCGTCAGGGCCTTGAAGATCGGGAAATAGGTCAGGATGGCCAGAAGACAGCCCAGAAGGATGATGGGCTTGCGGCCGATCTTGTCCGACAGCCAGCCAAAGACCACGAAGAAGGGGGTGCCCAGCAGAAGGGCCACCGCCACCAGACTGTTGGTCAGGGCCCCGTCCACCTTGAGCATCTTCTCCAGGAAGAAGAGGGCATAGAACTGCCCCGTGTACCAGACCACAGCCTGACCGGCGGTGAGGCCAACCAGGGCGAGGATCACCAGCTTCAGGTTTGGCCAATTGCCGAAGGCCTCGGTCAACGGCTTCTTGGCCGTCGTGCCCTCGTCCACCATGCGCTGGAAGATCGGGCTTTCATGGAGCTTCAGCCGGATCCAGAGTGAAACGCCGAGAAGCAGGATCGAGACCAGGAAGGGCACCCGCCAGGCCCAGGCCTTGAAGGCCTCTTCTCCCAACTGGGTGCGCACCACCAGGATGACGATGAGACTGAGGAACAGGCCAAGGGTCGCCGTGATCTGGATCCAGCTTGTATAGAGCCCGCGTTTGCCCTCAGGAGCATGTTCGGCCACATAGGTCGCCGCCCCGCCATACTCGCCGCCAAGGGCGAGGCCCTGGATCAGGCGCATGACGATCAGCAGGATCGGTGCCGCCACCCCGATGGTGGCATAGTCCGGCAGGAGGCCCACGGCGAAGGTCGACAGGCCCATGAGCAGCATGGTCACCAGGAAGGTGTTCTTGCGGCCCCACTTGTCCCCGAGCCGACCAAAGACAAGGGCCCCGAAGGGTCGCACGGCAAACCCGGCGGCAAAGGCCAGAAGGGCAAAGATATAGCCCGTGGTCTCGTTCACCCCGGAAAAGAAGTGCTGGGTGATGAAGCTGGCCAGGGAGCCATAGAGGTAGAAGTCATACCACTCGAACACCGTGCCCGCAGACGCCGCACCGATGATCAGCCGGTCATTACGGACCGTTTCGCCTGAAGCTGCCATGTCTCCCCCCCCTCGAAGGCCTTTTGACCACACTAGGGGCGAGAGGCGTCGCGGCCAATGGGGCCATTGCGGCCGCACCATAGGGGTCGCTATTAGGAGACATGTCCCCCAGCTGCCGCCTCTATCTCATCACTCCGCCCCGGATCGCTGACCTGGAGGCCTTTGCTGTCCTGCTGGAGGCGACCCTGTCTGCGGGCGATGTCGCCGCCCTTCAACTGCGCCTTAAGGATGTCCCCGACGAAGAGATCGGGGTGGCCGTCGCCGCCTTGCGACCCATCACCACCGCCCACGACGTGGCCCTGATCCTCAATGACCGCCCCGATCTGGCGGCCCGATTCGGCTGTGACGGCGTCCATGTCGGCCAGTCGGATGCCAGCTGCAAGGAGGCCCGGCGGATCATGGGCAAGGACGGTATGGTGGGGGTCACCTGCCACGACAGCCGCCACCTGGCCATGGAGGCCGCCGAGGCCGGGGCCGACTATGTGGCCTTCGGGGCCTTTTTCCCCACCTCCACCAAGGAGGCCCCCACCCGGGCCGAGCCCGAGATCCTGACCATCTGGCAGGAGGTCATGGAGGTCCCCTGCGTGGCCATTGGCGGGATCACGGTGGAAACCGCCGCCGAGCTCGCCGCCGCCGGGGCCGATTTCCTGGCCGTCTCCGCCGGGGTCTGGGCCTATCCCAAAGGCCCCGCCGCGGCCGTTGCCGCCCTCAACACCGAGATCGAAAAGGGTCTGGCGCAGCGCGTTTAAGGCCGCACCTTGCTTTAACCGGCTCACCCCACTAGGTTCCGCGCCCTATTTCCAGTCGCCAGGGGACGAGATGTCCACCCAATCCGCCCTCCTGAAAGTCATGTCCGACGCCGCCCGCAAGGCTGCGCGTGGGCTCAATCGCGACTTCGGTGAACTGAACGAACTCCAGGTCTCCCGCAAAGGTGCCGCGGACTATGTCTCGGCCGCCGATCACAAGGCGGAACAGACCCTGTTCGAGGCCCTGGCCAAGGCCCGGCCCGGCTACAGCTTCCTCGGCGAGGAACGCGGCCTGATCGAGGGCACGGACAAGACCCATACCTGGATCGTCGATCCCCTGGATGGGACCACCAACTTCCTCCACGCCATCCCGCACTTTGCGATCAATATCGCCCTGCAGCGGGAAGGGGCCATTGTGGCGGCGGTGACCTATAATCCCATCACCAACGAACTGTTCTGGGCCGAGAAGGGCAAGGGCTGCTTCGTCAATGACAAACGCCTGCGGGTTGCCGCCCGCACCCGGCTGGACGAGTCGGTCCTGGCCACGGGCATCCCCTTCCTGGGCCATGGCCAGCATGCGAAGTTCCTGAAGGAGCTGCACCAGATCAGCCAGCGGGTCTCTGGCGTGCGCCGCTTCGGGGCCGCCTCCCTGGACCTGGCCTTTGTGGCCGCCGGCCGGTTTGACGGCTTCTGGGAGCGGGACCTCAAGCCCTGGGACATGGCGGCCGGCATGCTGCTGGTCACCGAGGCCGGGGGCAAGGTCACCTCGGCGGACGGGGATGAGGATATCCTGGAAAAGGGTTCGATCCTGGCGGCCAATCTGGACCTGCACCCGGCTGTTCTGGAAAAGCTCAACCTCGCGGCTTGACGTCCCTGTCATAGTGGCCAGCTAGATAGTGGCTATGACCATGACCCGACGCACCCTGATCGCCACTGCTGCTGCCGCTTCGACCCTGGGCAGTGCATCTGCCTCCATGCCCCGCCGGCCCCTCATCATTGCTCACCGCGGCTGTTCCGGCGAACGCCCCGAACACACCCTCATGGCCTATCGCCGGGCGGTGGATCAGGGGGCGGACTATATCGAGCCGGATCTGGTCATGACCCGCGACGCCCATCTGGTGGTGCGCCACGAACCCGAGATCGGCGAGACCACAGACGTGGCCAGCCATCCGGAATTTGCCGGCCGCAAGACCACCAAGATCGTGGACGGGGAGAGCCTGAGCGGCTGGTTCGTCGAGGACTTCACCCTGGCCGAACTGAAGACCCTCAGGGCCCGGGAACGTCTGGCTGACCTGCGGCCTGTGAGCGCAGCCTTTGATGGCCGCGAAGCCATTCCCACCTTCCAGGAAGTGATTGACCTGGCCAGGGCTGAAAGCGTCCGCACCGGACGCACCATCGGCATCTATCCGGAAATGAAGCACCCGGACTATCTGGCCCGCCAGGGTCTGAGGATCGAGCCGCGGCTGGCCGAGGCCCTGAAGGCCAATCAGCTGGACAGCCTGGACGCCCCGGTCTTCGTCCAGTGCTTTGACGCCCAGCCCCTGAAGACATTCGCGACCCTCTCCAGCGCCAGGCGGGTGCAGCTGGTAGACACAGTCCAGGCCGGCATGGTGACGGCCCAGGGCCTGAAGGACATTGCTACCTATGCCCACGGGGTGGGCCCGAACTGGGGCCTCGTCCTGCCGATCACGGCCAAGGGGGGGATTGGTCCTGCCACGGACCTGGTGGCCAATGCCCATGCGGCGGGCCTTCTGGTCCACCCCTGGACCGTGCGGGCCGAGAACCGTTTCCTGCCCCCCGCCCTGAGGACGGGGGATCAAGCTGGCACCCATGGCGATGTGGGGGCGCTCTTTGCCGCCCTCTATGGCGCCGGGGTCGATGGCCTGTTCAGCGACTTCCCCGGCCTGGCCTTCGCAGCCAGGTCCTAGGCAGCTCCCTGGCCGAACTGCAGGGCCGCGAGGCGAGAATAGAGCCCGCCCTTGGCCACTAGCTCGTGGTGGCTGCCCTGTTCCACCACACGACCCTGGTCCATGACCACGATCCGGTCGGCCTTGAGCACCGTAGCCAGGCGATGGGCGATGACCAGGGTGGTTCGCCCCACCATGGCCTCTTCCAGGGCCTTCTGGACAAGACGCTCGTTCTCCGCATCCAGGGCACTTGTGGCCTCATCCAGCAGCAGGACGGGGGTATTGCGGATCAGGGCCCGGGCAATGGCCAGGCGCTGTCGCTGACCGCCGGACAGACTGCGGGCCCGTTCACCCAGAGGTGTTGCAAAGCCCTGGGGAAGTGCATCGAGGAAGGCCTCGGCCTGGGCCTCACGGGCCACCTCCCGCACCTCGGCCTCGGAGGCATTGGCGCGACCGAAGAGGATGTTCTCGGACGCAGAGCCAGAGAAGAGGGGCGAATCCTGGGCCACCAGGGCCATGCGGGCGCGGACCTCCACAGGATCGGCCTCGGCGAGGTTCACACCGTCCACCAGAACCCGTCCGGCCTGGGGATCATAGAACCTGAGCAGGAGGCGGAAGACCGTGCTCTTGCCCGCCCCGGAGGGCCCCACAAGGGCCACCCGCTCACCAGGCGCGACCCGCAGGGAAAAGCCCTGCAGGGCGGGGGTCTCCTCCCGGCCGGGATAGGCAAAGTTGACGCCGTCGAATTCCAACTCCCCGCGGGCTGGGGATGGCAGGTGACGGGGCACGGCGGGGGCGGCGATACCGGGACGAGCGCTGAGCAGGTCGGAGATCCGCTCCATGGCACCTGAGGCCTTCTGGACGTCGCCCCAGGTCTCTCCCAGAGCTCCGACGGAGCCAGCGGCCATGACCGAGAGCAGGGCGAACTGGAACAGGGTACCCCAGCTCATCTCGCCCTTGAGCCCGGCATGGACCCCCAGCCAGAAGATCACGACCACCCCGCCGAAGACCAGGCCGATCACCATGGCGGTCATAATGGCCCGGGCGGTCATCCGCTTCAGGGACGTGCGGAAGGAGGCCTCCACAGCCTCGCCAAAGCGCTTTGCGCCCGCCTCTTCACGACCAAAGGCCTGAACGGTTTCCAGGGCATCCAGGGTCTCGCCTGCATGGCCGATGGCCGAGGCGAACTGGTCCTGGGTGGAGGTGGTCAGGGCCCGGACCCGCCTGCCAAAGGCAAAGAGCGGCAGGATCACCACGGGGAAGATCAGCAGGACCAGGCCGGTGAGCTTGGGGCTGACAAAGATCAGGACCGCAAGGGCTCCGATCAGGGTCAGGAAGTTGCGAAGGGCCATGGAGACCGAGGTGGCCAGCAGGCTCTCGACGATCTGGATATCGGTGGTCAGGCGCGACAGGACCTCACCGGTGCGGGTCTTCAGGAAGAAGGACGCATCCAGGGTCAGGATATGGGCATAGGTCGCCTTGCGCAGGTCGGCGACCACCCGCTCCCCCAGCTTGGTGACGAAAAAATAGCGCAGGGCCGAGGAGGCCGCGAGGCCGAGGGCCACAGCCCCCAGCAGCCAGAACCAGGGATCAACCTGGCCAGCCTTGCCCCCTGTCAGGTTGTCCACCAGCAGGCGCACCGCGCCGGACAGTCCAAGAGTGGTGGCCGTGGCCGTGATCAGAAACAGACCAGCCCAGGCCGCGTCCCCCCAGTGGCGGGCAATATAGGGCAGCAGGGCACCAAGGGATTTTACATTGCGGCTCTTGGCCCGGCGTTCGGCCGCCTCGTCCAGGGACTGGGCCAGGGTTGCCCCGGCGCTGGGGCGTCCGTCGGCGGGGGTTTGACCACCCAAATCACTCATCTGGTACAGCGCCCTTGCTCTTCGCCCGCCTTTTCCTGTATAGGCGCGCTTCCGTTCGCGCCCGCCTGGTTTGGTGGGCCGTTTCCAATACTGGCCGCTCCTTTACGTCGGATGCCTTCTCGATGAAACAAGACACCCATCCCGACTACCACTTCATCACCGTGGTGATGACGGACGGCACCAGCTATCAGACGCGCTCTACCTACGGGAAAGAAGGCGCGACCCTGAACCTGGATATCGATCCGAAGACCCACCCGGCGTGGACCGGCGGCAACCAGACCCTTCTGGACCGTGGCGGCCGCGTCTCGCGCTTCAACGCCAAGTTCGGCGGCTTTACGCGCAAGTAGGTCCCGGCGTCGTCTGACGCTGGATCACGACACAATGAAAACGCCGCCCAGTGATCCTGGGCGGCGTTTTTCGTGTCTGATTGTCGTGACCCTGGGGGATCAGCTGCCGAAGGCGTTGCGCAGGCGATCGAACTGGGACTGGACCGGGTTCGGGGCTTCATCCACCCCGGCCTCGAGATACATGCGCCGATCCAGGTGCCGGACGCGCTCATAGAGCCGCTCGGAATGGTCCAGCAGCATCAGCAGGCCCGCCGGCAGGTCCTCGGTGGTCTGGACACCCGGGCGACAGACATCCTCGGCCCCGAGGCGATAGCGTTCCTCACAGGCAGCCTCTGCAGCCATGTCGCCTTCGCGCACGGCCCTCTGGACCAGCAGCCAGGAGGCCACCTGCATCAGACGCGTGGTGAGACGCATGCTTTCGCCGGCATAGGCCAGGGCGGCATTGCGCGACAGGAGCTTGGATTCCTGGCGACCGGCTCCGTCCAGATAGCTGGCGGTCTGTTCGACCAGGTCCATGCCTTCCTGGAAGGTGCGGTCAAACAGCTCGGAACGGGCGAAGTCCTGGATCACGTCCGCGCGCCAGGCGCCGGCCGGGGCAATTCCGTCACTCATGAAACCCAAAGTCCCTGACTTGATGTGCCGCGACAGACGCGGTGGTTCGATGACATGGTCTGCAACCTCCGTGCCAAGACGGAAGACCCGGACTCAGCCCTGTGGCTTGGAAAAAAGGGCCTCGGCGGCATCGCGTCCCGCCCGTTTGCGGTTGATCTGGGTGCGACACCGGGCGATCTCGGCCTCGAGGATCTCGATACGCTCTTCAAGCTCGGCCACGGCAAAGAGGTCCAGGTCTTCGCGGACCGCCTCGTTCAGCTTCTGGCCGCGACCGGTGCGGATATCTGCCGGTTCATCCATCTGGGCGCTCTCCCTTTCCGGTTGGCTATTGTCAGTCTATCTGGACCCCCAGACACCGGCTGCGCAAGGCCACGGAGACGAGATCCATGACCCAGACCCTGATGACCGCCATCGCCATCGAGGGCGGACATGGCCCGGCAGAGGCCCTCAAGGCCGTCCAGATCGCCCGTCCCGTCCCTGGTCCCGGCCAGATCCTGATCAAGGTCGAGGCCGCCGGCATCAACCGCCCGGACATCCTCCAGCGCCTGGGGGGCTATCCCCCGCCGGCAGGATCCCCCGACACCATGGGCCTGGAAGTGGCTGGCGAGGTCGTGATGGCCGCCGGCCGCTGGAAAGTAGGTGACAAGGTCTGTGCCCTTCTGGGCGGGGGTGGCTATGCCGAATATGCCCTTTGTGACGCCCGCCACGCCCTGCCCATCCCGGCAGGCCTGTCCATGGTCGAGGCCGCGGCCCTGCCGGAAACGGTGTTCACGGTCTTTGCCAATGTCTTCGAACATGGTGCCCTGAAGTCCGGCGAGACCTTCATGGTCCACGGGGCCACCTCAGGGATCGGGACGACCGCGATCCAGATGGCCAAGGCCGCAGGCGCAAAGGTCATTGGCACAGCCCGGGGCGCAGCCAAGGCCGCCGAGGCCCTGAAGGTCGGGGCCGATGTCGCTGTGGACACCACGACCCAGGATTTTGCCGAGATCGCCAAGGCCGAGGGGGGCGTCGACGTCATCCTGGAAATGGTCGGCGGGGACTATTTCCTGAAGGACCTGGACAGCCTGAAGACCGGCGGCCGGATCGCCTTCATCGCCTCCCTCGGCGGGGCTGAGGTGGCCCTGCCCATCTTCCGGGTGATGATGAAGCGTGCGGTGATCACCGGCTCCACCCTGCGGCCCCGGGACAATGACGAAAAGGCCCGTCTGGCCGCAGCGGTAGAAGCCACGGTCTGGCCCTGGATCGCGGCGGGCAAGATCCGGCCCCTGGTGGATGCGACCTTCCCCTTGGCGCAGGCGGGCAAGGCCCACGCCCATCTGGAGGCGGGCGCGCACCTGGGCAAGATCGTCCTGACGGTCTAGCGGCCGGAGGTCCTAGGTCTGTGACTGGCCCGCCTCGAAGGCGGCGCGGCGGGCCTCCATCATCTTCAGGCGCTCGGCGCGCATCTCAGGATCCCAGCTGTTGCGGGGCCCGACATACATACCGCCATCCACCAGCATATGGATGCCGGTGACGAAGGCGCTTTCGTCCGAGGCGAAGAACAGAGCCGCATTGGCGATGTCGATGGGTTGACCCGGCTTGGCTATGGGCTGGGAGTCCGGCGCTGTCTGGGCCATGGACTGTTTCACCAGGTTGGCCAGACCATCGGGCATGGTCTCGGCCGGGGTAAAGATATTGGTCAGGATCAGGCCCGGGCAGATGGCATTGACCCGGATCCCGTCCCGGGCCAGCTCGGCGGCGGCCACGCGGGTCAGGTGGATCACCCCGGCCTTGGCCACGGAATAGGCGATGGGCCCTGCTCCGGCCTGCATGCCGGCAATGGAGGCCGTATTGACGATGGAGCCGCCGCCTCGGGCCCTCAAGTGGGGAATGGCATAGCGGATCCCCAGGGCTACGGAACGCAGCAGCAGGTTCTGGCTGAAGTCCCAGGCCGCCCCGGTCATCTCCTCGATCCTCTGAGGTGAGCCTCCGGCCCCGGCATTGTTGAAGACAATGTCCAGGCCACCGAACCGCTCCACGGCCGCCGCCATGAGCCCTTCGATATCGCTCTCCTGCATGACATCACAGGGGCGGTAATCGACCTCGCCGCCGAAGCGGTTCTTAAGGGCAGATCCGGCGGCGTCATCGATGTCACCCACCATGACCCGGGCCCCTTCGGCCACGAACCGCTCGACGGTCCCCAGGCCAATGCCGCCGGCTCCCCCGGTAATGACGGCAATCTTGCCCTTGAGACGATCCATGGCGCTTCCCCTGTCTGAACCCCAAGCGGGGTCTCAGCACCGGTTTGTGTCAAGACTGAAAGATCATATCCGTTGACGGGTTCCTCCGGGTCCACCACGTTTTGGGTCAGAACAAAACGGGCGGGTCCAGATCAGGCCTGACCCAAACCGCAGGCAATGTCCTGCCGGAGGAGGCAGAATTGAACCCCGACCAGGACGCGCCCGCAAAGGAGCGCCCGCCGCTTAGTCTCACGACCAAGCTTCTCTATGGCCTGGGGGCCGCCGCAAATACGATCAAGCAGAGGGGCATCTCGACCTTCCTGCTGTTGTTCTACAACCAGGTCGTGGGCCTGCCGCCGGCCATGGTCTCGGGGGCCATCGCCATTGCCCTGATCTTTGACGCCTTTGTTGACCCCATGGTCGGGCAGGTGTCGGACAATTTCAAATCGAAGTGGGGACGTCGTCACCCCTTCATGTACACCGCCGCCCTGCCTGTGGCGGTGGGCTTCTTCCTGATCTGGAACCCGCCCATGGGCTGGGAGAAAGAGGCCCTGTTCATCTATATGCTGGTCTGCCTGCTGGTGATCCGGCTGTTCGATACCTTTTTCGAGCTGCCCTCCTCGGCCCTGCTCGCCGAACTCACCGAGAAATATGACGAGCGCACCAGTCTGATCGCCATCCGCCAGCTTTGCGGGGTGATCGGCGGCCTGATCATGACCCTGCTGGTCTATGAGGTCTTTCTAAAGGAACGTCCGGACGGCAGCGGCGGCATCACCCAGAGAGAGGGCTGGTTCGAATATTCCATCGTCGCAGCGATCACCATCTTCACCATCATCCTGATCTCGTCGCGGGGAACCCACCATCAGATCCCCTATCTGCGTCAGCCCCCGTCCAGGAAGATCACCTTTGCCGGTATGGCCAAGGAAGTTGCCCATACCCTCAACAACCGGTCCTTCGTGGTCCTGACCGTTTCGGGCATGTTCATGTCCATCAGCCTGGGACTTAAGGGAGCCCTGGAGCTCTATTTCAGCCTTTATTTCTGGGGGCTGACCCAGAGCCAGCTCTCGGCCCTGACCATTGCCGGCATGATCGCCAGTGTCAGCGGCGTGTCCCTCGCCTCCTTCGTGTCCAAGCGCATGGGCAAGCGCAACGGTGCCATCACCATGTTTGCCGGGGCCGTGGTGGCCCTGGTCCTGCCCATCCTGCTTCGCCTCATGGGGCTCATGCCGCCCAATGGCTCCACAGCCCTGTTCGTCATCCTGTTCATCGACGTCATCGCCAATGGGGCCATGGCCATCATGACGGGGGTCATGCTCGCCTCCATGATCGCCGACGTGGTGGAGGATTCCGAGGTCAAGACCGGGCGGCGTTCGGAAGGCCTGCTGATGAGCGCCGACAACCTGTTCAAGAAGGTGGTCTCTGGCTTCGGCGTCTTTGTGTCCGGACTGGTCCTGACCTTCGCCCAGTTCCCGCAAGGGGCCAAGCGGGGCGAAGTCGCCCCCGAGATCCTTCACAATATGGCCCTGGTCTATCTGCCGACCCTGGTCACCTTCTATGCCATCGCTATCGGCTGTCTGTTCCTGTTCCGCATCGACAAGGATGCCCACGAACAGAACCTAGCCACCCTGCGCGCCCGCGCGAGCACCACAACCGAGGTTGCTGAATGACCCCTCCCCTGGCCGCCGGCGGCCATGTGCCCCAGTCCACCAAGCTGCTCTATGGACTGGGCTCTGTCGCCTATGGGGCCAAGGGTCAGCTCCTGGGCCTGCTCCTGTTGTTCTACAATCAGCTCATGGGCATGCCGGCCGCCCTGGTGAGCCTGGCCCTGGCCATTTCCCTGACCATTGATGCCATCTGGGATCCCCTGGTGGGCCAGGTCTCGGACAATCTGCGCACCCCCTGGGGACGACGCCATCCCCTGATGTATGCCTCAGCCCTTCCCCTGGCGATCAGCTGGCTTCTGCTCTGGCACCCCCCGGCAGGCTGGTCCCATGAGGCCCTGTTTGTCTATCTGCTGGTCATGGTGGTCGCGGCGCGGATGTTCATCAGCCTCTATGAGGTGCCGTCATCGGCCCTCGCCCCGGAGCTCGCGCCGGACTATCACGCCCGCACCACCCTCTTGTCCTACCGTTATCTGTTCGGGACCCTGGGGGCCGCCGTGGCCTCGATGATGGGGTTCATGGTGTTCCTGAAGGACAGCCCGGAGCACCCAACGGGCCAGCTGAACCAGGCCGGATACTTTCCCTATGCCGCCGTGGTGGCGGCCATGATGGTGGCCTCGATCCTGGTCTCGGCCGCCGGCACCCACAGCCGCATCAAGGCCCTGCACAAGCCGCCGGAGCGCAAGGCCAGCTTCAAGACCCTGGCGGCCGAGGTCTCCTCCACCCTGTCCAACCGCAACTTCCTGGTCATCCTCCTGGCCGGGGTCTTTGCCGGCATGGCCAATGGTCTGGGTGGCGGGTTGAACATCTATTTCGCCACCTATTATTGGGGCTTGACCTCCAAGGCCCTGTTCCTTCTGGTCCTGGTGGGACTTGTGGGCTCCTTCCTCTCGGCCGCCATCGCGCCGGTGGCGTCCCGTCGGTGGGGCAAGAAGAATGCCTGTATTGGCCTGTTCATCGGCGGCCTGACGGCCACAGTCCTGCCGATCATCCTGCGCCTGGTCGGCCTGATGCCGGAGAACGGCACGACGGCCCTGCTGGTGATCCTGGCGGCCGAACGCCTGGTCTCTGCCACCCTTGGGATCGGTGGCTACATCATCGTGGCCTCTATGGTGGCCGATATTGTCGAGGAGACCCAGGCCCGCACCGGGCGGCGCTCAGAAGGCCTGCTGATGAGCGCAGACAGCCTGCTCAACAAGGTGGTGGGGGGTATTGCGACCATCCTGCCCGGCATCATCCTGGCCATGATCGCCTTTCCGGACAAGGCAAAGCCCGGCCTGGTGGACGCCGAGATCCTGAGGAACCTGGCCCTGGCCTACATCCCTGCGGCTACGATCCTGAACATGATCGCCATTGCCTGCCTGCGGCTCTACCGCATCGATGCCGGCGCCCATGAGCGCAACCTCTCGACCATCCAGGAGGCCGCAGCCCTGGCCGAGACGACGGCCGAGGCTGACCTGGCGGGTTCCCCCACCAGTGCCACCCCCGGCACGCCGGGCTAGAGCTCTAGAGCCCGTTGGTGCTGGCGAGCGCTACGCCGCCATCAACGGCGATGGTCTCGCCCACCACATAGTCGCCGGCGCGGCTGGCCAGATAGATGGCGGCCGCCGCCATGTCCTCGTCCCGGCCGATGCGGCGCGAGGGGATGAGCTTGGCGATCGCATCGCCCTGATCGCGGGCCACCCGGTTCATTTCCGAGGCAAAGGCCCCGGGGGCAATGCCGGTGACATTGATGCTGTCCTTGACCAGTTCGGCGGCCATGCGCCGGGTCAGATAGATCAGGCCCGACTTGGAGGCGTGGTAGGAATAGGTCTCCTGCGGGTTCAGCCGGATCCCGTCGATGGAGCAGATATTGATCACCTTTGCGGGCTGCTCGTGGGAAGCGGCGGCCTTCAGGGCGCCGTGCAGGGCCTGGGTGAGGAAGAAGGGCGACTTCAGGTTCAGGTCCATGACCTTGTCCCAGCCGCTCTCCGGAAACTCGTCAAAGGGCGCACCCCAGGCGGCCCCGGCATTATTGACCAGGATGTCCAGCTTGGGCTCCAGGGCATTGAGCCGGTCGGCAAGCGCGCGGCAACCCTCTACGGTGGAGACATCCTGAGGCAGGGAGATGCAGTTGGGGCCCAGCTCGGCGGCGGTCTCGTCACAGGCCAGGGGCTTGCGCGAGGAGACATAGACCTTGGCCCCCTGGTCGATGAAGCCCTTGGCAATCATCTTGCCGATCCCGCGGGACCCGCCGGTGACCAGGGCCACGCGGCCTTTCAGTGAAAACAGATCCATTTGAGTTTCCCCCTTGTCGGCGGCCCCGTCTGGGCAGGTCACCACCGGTTGAACGTGCCGGTTTTCCCGGGCGCACATTTGACTCGCGCGGGTGTCGGCCGGCCTGTAAACACGCGTTTGAATCCGACAGCGGCCACGATTAACAGACGCCGCGAAGAACCCCTAGTCCCAGAACACAAAGCCGAGGAAACGCATCATGGCCGAGATCAATGCGGTAACGGACCTGACCCTGGACGGCGACGTCGCGGTCATCACCCTCAATTCGCCGCCGGTGAATGCCCTGTCCGCCAAGGTGCGCGAAGGCCTGTTCGAGGCCTTCAAGGCCGCCAATGCCGACCCGGCCGCCAAGTCCATCGTCCTGATCTGCGAAGGCCGGACCTTCATCGCCGGGGCTGACATCACCGAGTTCGGCGGGGCCATGGCCGGCCCGGGCCTGCCCGATGTCCAGAACCAGATCGAAGGCTCCTCCAAGCCGGTGGTCGCCGCCATCCACGGCACTGCCCTGGGCGGTGGCCTGGAAGTGGCCCTGTGCGCCCATTTCCGCGTTGCTGTCCCCTCTGCCCGCCTCGGCCTGCCGGAAGTCAATCTCGGCCTCCTGCCCGGTGCCGGTGGCACCCAGCGTCTGCCCCGGGTTGTCGGTCCCGAGCGCGCCCTTGAAATGATGACCACGGGTCGTCACGTCGGGGCCAAGGAAGCCCTGGCCGGTGGTCTGGTGGACGAGCTGGTTGAGGAAGGCGCACTCAAGGCCGGTGCCATTGCCTTTGCCCGCAAGGTCGCCGCCGAGGGCAAGCCCCTCACCAAGATCCGCGACCAGAACGAAAAGGTCGAGGCCGCCCGCGGCAAGCCGGAGATCTTCGCCGACTTCCGCAAGGCCAATGCGCGGAAGTTCCGCGGCTTCCTGGCCCCGGAATACAATATCCGCTGCATTGAGGCGGCCGTGAACGAGTCCTTCGAGGACGGCCTGGCCACCGAACGCAAGCTGTTCATGGAGCTGATGACCGGCTCCCAGTCCGCCGCCCAGCGCTATTCCTTCTTCGCCGAACGTCAGGCCCAGAAGATCCCGGATGTGCCGGAAGACACCGCCATCATCCCCATCAAGAAGGTCGGCGTCATCGGGGCCGGCACCATGGGTGGCGGCATTGCCATGAACTTCGCCAATGTCGGCATTGCCGTGGTGATCGTCGAGCAGAAGCAGGAGCCCCTGGATCGTGGTCTGGGCGTCATCCGCAAGAACTATGAGCGCACGGCCAGCCGTGGCGGCATCACCGCCGAGCAGGTCGAGCAGCGCATGGCCCTGATCACCGGCTCGCTGTCCATGGAAGACTCCTTCGCCGACGTCGATCTGGTGATCGAGGCGGTGTTCGAGCGCATGGACATCAAGAAGGACATCTTCACCAAGCTGGACGCCATCTGCAAACCCGGCGCGATCCTGGCCACCAACACCTCCGGCCTGAACATCGACGAGATCGCCTCGGTGACCAAGCGTCCGGAAAGCGTCATCGGCCTGCACTTCTTCTCGCCGGCCAATGTCATGAAGCTGCTGGAAATCGTCCGCGCCGACCACACCTCCAATGAGGTGATCGCCACGTCGATGAAGCTTGCCAAGCAGATCGGCAAGGTCGCGGCCCTGGTGGGTGTCTGCCCCGGCTTTGTCGGCAACCGCATCCTGGGTCAGCGCCAGCGCGAAGCCCAGAAGCTGGTGATGGAAGGGGCCATGCCCTGGGACATCGACCGCGTCCTCTATGACTTCGGCTTCCCCATGGGCCCCTTCGCCATGAGCGATCTGGCCGGCCTGGACATCGGCTGGGTCAAGGAACGCTCCAATGGGGAGTCGATCCGCGACGTGCTCTGCGAAATGGATCGCCGTGGCCAGAAGACCGGGGCCGGTTATTACGACTATGACGAGGCCCGCAACGCCATCCCCTCTCCCGTCACTGAACAGATCATCAACGACTTCATCGTCAAGACCGGGGCCAATCCCCGCAAGATCTCCGACGAGGAAATCCTGGAACGCTGCATCTTCCCGATGATCAATGAGGGCGTGAAGATCCTCGAGGAAGGCAAGGCCATCCGGTCTTCCGACATCGATGTGGTCTGGCAGAACGGCTATGGCTGGCCGGTCTATCGTGGCGGCCCGATGTGGTACGGCGATCAGGTCAGCCCCGCCAAGGTCCTGGCCAAGATGCAGGAATTCCAGGCCACCATGGGTGATGCCTTCAAGCCCGCGCCCCTGCTGGAAAAGCTGGTGGCCGAGGGCAAGAAGTTCTCCGACCTCTAGATCAACTCTCCCCTATTCCCTTAGTTTCAAGGACTTCCTTCATGCGTGAAGCCGTTATCGTTTCCACGGCGCGTACCCCGATCGGCAAGGCCTATCGCGGCGCGTTCAACAACACCTCCGGTGCCGAGCTGGGTGGCCATGTCATCCGCGCCGCCGTCGAGCGCGCCGGGATCGATCCCGGCGAGATCGACGATGTGGTCATGGGTGCCGCCCTGCAGCAGGGTTCGACGGGCAACAATATCGCCCGTCAGGCCGCCCTGCGCG
>CAIYZB010000271.1 GCA_903930545.1 uncultured Alphaproteobacteria bacterium | reverse complement strand
TTTTTTGTCGCCTTTTCAGTGGGGATTGCCCTTTCCGAGTTCAACCCCTGCAAAACCGCATACCCCCATTGCAAATTTAGACGTAGACCTCGATCTTAACAGTGTTATCTTAGCGTTGCTTAGTTCAGATCGCGGCCCCGGTGGGGATACCAGGGCCGCAATCCCGATCTGAACTGGCCGGTCCTCCCCAAGGCCCGCCCACTCATTGTTTGTCGGAGGGCTCACATGAAGCTCCAAACCCTTGCTGCCGCTCTGTCCGCAGTTGCCGCCCTGTCTTTCGCCGGTCAGGCTCTTGCCGCCGATACTGTCGTCGCCAAGCTCCAGAGCCCGGTCGCCGAAAAGTCCAAGATCGTTGCCGGCGTGTCCGTCTTCTTCTGTGAAGCCGATGCCTGCTCGGGTCGCGCCGCTGCGGCCCAGACCTATGAGCTGTCGGCCTGCAAGACCATTGTGAAGGGCGTTGGCCCGGTCACCTCCTTCGGGGGTGCCAAGAAGCAGCTGGACGCCGACAAGCTCGCCGCCTGCAACGCCGTCGCGAAGTAGTTTGCCCGAGACTGGCCGGGCCTCCCAGCCACCAGTTTCATCCTGACAACTTTGGGCATCGGGTCGCTTGGCCCGGTGCCCTTTTTCTTTTGCGTCTGACATTCTATCACCGGCCTCATGACCCTCAGTCTTATCCTCCGCGTTCCCGCGACCCCTGCCGCCGCTGCGGTGATGCTCGAGCCTGTCCTGGCCGAGATCGCCGGCCCGGGGGCAGACCTCGTCTCCCTGAGCCTTGACTATGGCTCCGCCCTGCCGGTCGACGGCGAGGTCCGGGTCGAGGCCAGCCTGGATCGGGCCACGCGGACCCTGGTCTTCGTCCAGGCCCGCCTGGTGAGCCTTGAGGGCGGGACCTTTTTCGCAACCGGATCTGCCGTGTTCCGCCGTGACCCGCCCCCTGCAGCGGCAAGCGGCACCTGACATGTCCCGGTTTCAAGACCCCAGAATGAGGTCGCAGGGCGCAGTTTCCCGGCCAAAGGAAGGGACTCCTTGCCCGCCTTTGGTTGCGGCGCCGAAAATCGCGTGCTAACAGGCGCGCGGCTTTGGCAACGGGGGTCCTTCGGGTCCGCGGTGTCAATGTGCTTTTTTAAGTGCTTTCAAGCCTTTAGGCCGTTGCAGGGTTCTCCTTCAGCGACTTCAGACACCCATCGGGCGGACATTTAAGTGGCGGACGATTCCAAGGCTTCGAATGTGGGGGGCAGATACGCCCAGGCCCTGTTCGATCTCGCGATTGATGAAAAGAATGTGGCAGCCGTCGAGGCTGACCTGAAATCCCTGAAGGCGATGCACGCGGAGTCCAAGGACCTGCGCACCCTTCTGGCTTCCCCCGCCTTCAGTGCGGAAGACAAGGGCAAGGGTCTGGCGGCCATCGCGGCCAAGGCCAAGCTCAATGCCACCACAGTGAAATTCCTGGGTCTGCTCTCGGCCAATGGTCGCGCCGGCCTGCTGATGTCGGTCATCACCTCCTATGAAGCCCTGTCGGCCAAGGCCCGCGGGGCCGTGTCTGCCGAGGTCACGACCGCCCTTCCCCTCACCGCCGCCCAGTCCAAGGGTGTGGCCGAGGCCCTGCGCAAGGCGCTGGGCAAGGATCCTGAAATCTCGACCCGCGTCGATCCGTCCATCCTGGGCGGCATCAAGGTGAAGGTCGGTTCCCGTCTGTTCGATGCCTCGCTCCGTTCGAAGCTCGATTCCCTCAAGTTCGCCCTCAAGAGAGCGTAAGAAACATGGATATCCGCGCTGCCGAGATTTCGGCCATCCTGAAGTCGCAGATCGCTAACTTCGGCGAAGAAGCTGACGTCTCCGACGTCGGTCAGGTTCTCTCGGTCGGGGACGGCATCGCCCGCGCCTTCGGTCTCGACAACGTCCAGGCGGGCGAAATGGTCGAGTTCCCCAAGGCCGGCGTGAAGGGCATGGCCCTGAACCTCGAGCGCGACAATGTCGGTATCGTTATCTTCGGTGACGACCGCGCCATCTCAGAGGGCGACGAAGTCCGCCGCCTCGGCGAGATCGTGGACGTGCCGGTTGGCCGGGGCCTGCTGGGCCGCGTCGTCAACCCCCTGGGCGAGCCCATCGACGGCAAGGGCCCCATCGTCAATGTGGCCGAGCGTCGCCGCGTGGACGTCAAGGCTCCCGGCATCATCCCGCGCAAGTCGGTGCACGAGCCCGTGCAGACCGGCCTCAAGGCCATCGACAGCCTGATCCCCGTGGGTCGTGGCCAGCGCGAACTGATCATCGGTGACCGCCAGACCGGCAAGACTGCCGTGGCCATCGACACCATCCTGAACCAGAAGTCGATCAATGCTGGCGATGACGAGAGCGCCAAGCTCTACTGCATCTATGTCGCCATCGGTCAGAAGCGCTCCACGGTCGCCCAGATCGTCAAGACCCTCGAAGAGCGCGGTGCCCTGGACTACACCATCGTCGTCTCCGCCACGGCCTCCGAGCCGGCCCCCCTGCAGTTCCTGGCCCCCTTCGCCGGCTGCGCCATGGGCGAGTGGTTCCGCGACAACGGCATGCACGCCGTCATCATCTATGACGACCTGTCCAAGCAAGCCGTCGCCTATCGTCAGATGTCCCTGCTGCTGCGTCGTCCCCCGGGCCGTGAAGCCTATCCCGGCGACGTCTTCTATCTGCATAGCCGTCTGCTCGAGCGGGCTGCCAAGCTCAATGAAGACAATGGCTCCGGCTCCCTGACGGCCCTGCCGATCATCGAGACCCAGGCCAATGACGTCTCGGCCTATATTCCGACCAATGTGATCTCTATCACCGACGGCCAGATCTTCCTCGAAACCGACCTCTTCTATCAGGGCATCCGTCCTGCCGTGAACGTCGGCATCAGCGTCAGCCGCGTGGGCTCGTCTGCCCAGATCAAGGCCATGAAGACCGCTTCCGGTCCCATCAAGGGCGAACTCGCCCAGTATCGGGAAATGGCCGCCTTCGCCAAGTTCGGTTCCGACCTGGACGCCGCCACCCAGCGCCAGCTGGCCCGTGGCGAACGCCTCACCGAGCTGCTGAAGCAGCCCCAGTACTCGCCGCTGTCCGTCGAGGAGCAGGTGGTGGTGATCTATGCCGGCACCCGCGGCTATCTGGACGGTATCGCGACCGCCAATGTGCGTCGCTTCGAACAGGAACTGCTGAGCCACATGCACGGCCAGAACCAGGCCGTCCTGGACACCATCCGCACCCAGAAAGAGCTGAAGGCTGATACCGAGGCCAAGCTGAAGGACATTCTCGCCGCCTTCGCCAAGAGCTTCGCGTAAGCGTCGGGCAGGGATCTAGGAGATGGCCAGCCTGAAGGAGATGCGCAGTCGGATCGGAAGCGTGAAAGCCACGCAGAAGATCACGAAGGCGATGCAGATGGTGGCGGCTGCCAAGCTTCGCCGCGCGCAGGATGCTGCCCAGAACGCCCGGCCCTATGCCGAGCGTATGGCTGCGGTCATTGCCAACCTGGCGGCCGGGGTTTCCGGCGACGGCGCGCCCCGCCTTCTGGTGGGCACCGGCCAGGACCAGCGTCAGCTGGTGATCGTCGCCACGGCTGATCGCGGTCTGGCTGGCGGTTTCAACACCTCCATCGTGCGGATGGCGCGCGAGCGCATTGCCCGTCTGATCGCCGAGGGCAAGGACGTCTCGATCATCACCCTCGGCAAGAAGGGCTATGACCAGCTGAAGCGCCTTTACGGTAGCCGGATCGTGGCCAGCTTCGATGTCGGGGGTAATCCCAGCCTCGAAACCGCCCAGCTGGTGGCCGAAAAGGTCGCTGATCTGTTCGATGCGGGCGAGATCGACGTGGTCTCCCTGGCCTATAGCAAGTTCAAGTCCGTGGTCACCCAGACCCCGACCTTCACCCGGCTGATCCCGGCGCAGGTTGGTGCAGGCGCTCCCGAGATCGACCTCAAGGGCGCAGCCTATGAGTACGAGCCGGACGGCGAGACCATCCTGGAGACCCTTCTCCCCAGGAACCTCACCACCCAGCTGTTCTCGGCCACCCTCGAAAACCAGGCGGGCTTCTTCGCGTCCCAGATGGCCGCGATGGACAATGCCACCCGAAATGCCGGCGACATGATCGCCGCCCTCACCCTGCAGTACAACCGCTCACGCCAGGCGCAGATTACCAAGGAGCTGATCGAGATCATCTCCGGCGCCGAGGCGCTCTAACCGAAAGAGTCCGAAACCATGGCTACGACCCCGAAGAAGCCCGCCGCGAAGGCCGCGGCTCCGAAGGCCGCTCCCAAGGCGGCAAAGGCCGCTGCACCTGCCAAGGCTGCGGCTCCCGCAAAGGCCGCTCCGGCCAAGAAGGCGGCTCCGGCCCCTGTGACCATCGCCGGTGTTGCCACCGGTCGCGTGGTTCAGGTCATCGGCGCCGTCGTCGACGTTGAGTTTGAAGGTCACCTGCCGGGCATCCTGAATGCCTTGGAGACCACCAATACCGACCAGAAGACCGGCCAGCCCTTCCGCCTGGTTCTCGAAGTTGCCCAGCACCTGGGCGAGAACACTGTGCGCACCATCTCCATGGACACCACCGAGGGGCTGACCCGCGGTCAGGCCGTGACCGATACCGGCCGCGCCATCACCGTTCCGGTGGGTCCGGCAACCCTGGGCCGCATCATGAACGTCATCGGCGAGCCGATCGACGAAGCCGGCCCTATCGCCAACACCCATATGGGCCCCATCCACCGTGAAGCCCCCAGCTTTGCGGAACAGTCGACCTCGGCTGAAATCCTGGTCACCGGGATCAAGGTCATCGACCTGCTCTGCCCCGACACCAAGGGCGGCAAGACCGGCCTGTTCGGCGGCGCTGGCGTGGGCAAGACCGTGACCATGCAGGAACTGATCAACAATATCGCCAAGGCCTATGGCGGTTACTCGGTTCTGGCCGGCGTGGGTGAGCGCACCCGTGAAGGCAACGACCTCTATCACGAGATGATCGAGTCCAATGTGAACCAGCCCGGCGGCGGCGAAGGCTCCAAGTGCACCCTGGTCTATGGCCAGATGAACGAGCCCCCCGGCGCCCGTGCCCGCGTGGCCCTGACCGGTCTGGCCCAGGCGGAATACTTCCGCGACGAAGAGGGCAAGGACGTGCTGCTCTTCGTGGACAACATCTTCCGCTTCACCCAGGCGGGCGCTGAAATGTCCGCCCTGCTCGGCCGTATTCCCTCGGCCGTGGGCTATCAGCCGACCCTGGCCACGGAAATGGGCAATCTGCAGGAGCGGATTACCTCGACCTCCAAGGGTTCGATCACCTCGGTTCAGGCCATCTACGTGCCTGCCGACGACCTGACCGACCCGGCTCCGGCCACCTCCTTCGCCCACCTGGACGCCACCACCGTGCTGTCGCGCGACATCGCCGCCCAGGCCATCTTCCCCGCCGTGGACCCGCTGGACTCCACCTCGCGGATCATGGACCCCCTGATCATCGGCGAAGAGCATTATCAGGTTGCCCGTCGCGTGCAGGAAATCCTGCAGCAGTACAAGGCCCTGAAGGACATCATCGCCATCCTCGGCATGGACGAGCTGTCCGAAGAGGACAAGCTGGTGGTGTCCCGCGCCCGGAAGATCAGCCGCTTCCTGTCGCAGCCCTTCCACGTCGCCGAACAGTTCACCAACATGCCGGGCATCTTCGTCAGCCTGGAAGACACCATCCGGTCCTTCAAGGCCGTTTGCGACGGTGAATTCGACCACCTCCCCGAGCCGGCCTTCTACAATGTCGGCACCATCGAGGATGCCGTGGCCAAGGCTGAAAAACTGGCCGCGGAAGCCTAGGACCCATGGCTGGCAAGCTCCACTTTTCTCTCGTCTCGCCGCAGCGGGAACTGTTCTCCGGTGACGTCGACCAGGTCGACGCCGCCGGGACGGAAGGCGATTTCGGCGTGCTTGCCGGTCATGCGCCCTTCATGACCGCCCTGCGCGAAGGCGTGGTCACCGTGCACAATGGTGGCAAGACCACGGTGTTCGAGGTGAAGGGTGGCTTTGCCGACGTGACGGCTGAAGGCCTCACCATTCTTGCGGAACAGGCTGTCGAGGCGGCCTGACGCTTCGCGTTTCAAGTGTGTTCACTTGCGCGGCGTATAAAGCCCCTGTCTCAAGACCGGGGATCGCAGGAGAGGCACCGCCAAGTCTTTGCCGCAAATAGCCCCTAAAGGGTCTTGCGAGGGACGGTCGCTTTGAGTGTGATGAAAAACACTACAGTCAGGGAGCCGTCATGCGGACCGCCATTTTCAGTCTGATCGCCCTCGCGGGGATCGCAAGTTCTGCCTCGGCCCAGGAACAGGCCGCGCCCGCGGCGACCACCGTCCCGGCTCCGGTGGTGGAAGCCCCGCCCGTGGCCCCGCCGGTGCCGGAAAAGGTCTATTCGATCCCCACCGAGGGCGAGGTCGGCCAGATCATCAGCGCCATCAACAATATCTGTAAGCCCCTGGTCAGGGGTGGCAGTCTTGAGGCCATGATCGGCAAGGACAAGGCCTACAAGAAGAACAAGCGCGACGGGACCTACACCACCACCCTGGTGGCCAAGCCCTATACCCTGACCCTGGTGAACCCCGGTTCAAACCGTGAGGTCTGCCGCATCCAGATCAACTACACCCCGAACGCTGAAAAGCCGATCATCGTGGGCCTCAACATCTACTCCCTGCTGCACAAGCCCGAGCTGATGCAGCAGCGGAACGACTATGTCCCGGCCACCGACTACAAGCGCATCACCAATTCCTGGGAATATTACACCGATCACGAGTCCATCGGTCTGGTCTTCCTCCAGCTGAAGCAGCCGGATGGCTCCCAGGCCAAGGTCCGCCCCGATGGCTCCAAGTCCATCCCGGCCACCGACCTGGGCGAGATCCTCTATTCGGAACGCAAGTTCTAGGATCGGTCATCCCTTGATATCTGATCAGCGCCCGGGCTCATGGTCCGGGCGCTTTTCTTTTGTCTGGAGTCCGCCATGGCCTGGATCATTCTGTTCATTGCCGGTCTCTGCGAGGTGGGCTGGGCCGTGGGCCTGAAATATGCCGAGGGCTTCACCCGCCCGGTCCCCAGCCTGATCACCCTGGGCTTCCTGAGCGCCTCCATGGGCCTGCTGGCCCTGGCGGTGCGCAGTCTGCCCCTTGGCACGGCCTATAGTGTCTGGACGGGCATCGGGGCGGTCGGGGCCGTTGTCCTGGGGATTGTCCTGTTCAAGGAGCCTGTGACGGCGGCCCGGCTGATCTGCCTGGGCCTCATCCTGTCCGGGATCGTAGGTCTGAAACTCACAACGCCCTGAGCCCCCACCGTCACGCTTCGCGTGCCACCACCCCCGGAGGGGGAGGTAAGGCTCAGATCTAAAT
>CAIYZB010000270.1 GCA_903930545.1 uncultured Alphaproteobacteria bacterium | reverse complement strand
GTTAGGCCTGCCGCCAGCGTTCGCTCTGAGCCAGGATCAAACTCTCAGGTTGAGTTGACATCTGACCCAATGTTGTCAGCTCCGGGCAGGAGCCAACTGGCATTGGTCTACTATTTCTTGACGAGTTCCCATAACCATCCAAGCCGAAGCCCGGACAATTCATGGTATTGTCTTCAAGAGACCGCAGAATAAGTCGACGTCTAGATGGTCTGGTTAAAACCATCGCAAGAGCGTCGCCGCCTGCGTTTCTCTTTCCAATTCAACAATGTCAAAGATCACATCCGGCTTCCGCCAGACCCACTTTTTAGCGCCAGTGGTCGGCGGAGGCGGCTATGTAGTTGGGCCTTAGAGATCGGTCAAGCGCTTAGATCGCTTCTTTCGAATTATCCTCCGTCTTGCCGCTCATTCGCTCTGCGGGCTCCTGTGTTTCTCGGCCCCGCCCTATATAGGACGGGTGAGGCTCAGGCCGGGAACCGCAAGGCTTCCGGGTCAGGGCGTGTAAGGGAATTTGCCATGGCTGGAGGGTCACGCTAGTGCGGGGCCCTGTTCAGCGCCGGGAGGGGCACAGATGAGTAAGGTGCTTGTTATAGGCGCAGGTGGTGCCGGGTCCGTGGCGGTCCACAAGATGGCCACCTGTCCGGAGGTCTTCTCGCACATCACCCTGGCGAGTCGGCGCGTTGCCAAGTGCGAGGCGGTTGCCGCCTCAGTTCTGGCCCGGAGTGGTGTGAGGGTCGATGTGGCCGAGCTGGACGCAGACGACACTGCGGCCACCATAGCTCTGATCCAGGCCGTCAAGCCGGCCCTGGTAGTCAATCTGGCCCTGCCCTATCAGGACCTGTCCATCATGGATGCCTGCCTCGCGACCGGGGTGAACTATCTCGACACGGCCAATTACGAACCCCGGGACGAAGCCAAGTTCGAATACAGCTGGCAGTGGGCCTATCAGGACCGCTTCCGCGAGGCCGGTCTCATGGCCCTGCTCGGCTCGGGCTTCGACCCCGGCGTGACCTCCGTCTTTGCCACCTATACGAAGAAGCACCTGCTGGACCGGATCGACACCCTCGACATCCTGGACTGCAACGGCGGCGACAACGGACTGCCCTTTGCCACCAACTTCAATCCCGAGATCAATATCCGCGAGGTGACTGCCCCCTCCCGTCATTGGGAGAACGGCACCTGGGTCGAGGGCCCGGCCCTGGCCCACAAGCAGGTGTTCAACTTCGACCAGGTGGGCGAGCGGAACATGTACCTCATGTATCATGAGGAGCTGGAGTCCCTGGCCAAGTTCTATCCGGAGATCAATCGCATCCGGTTCTGGATGACCTTCGGCGAGTCCTATCTCCGCCATCTGGAAGTGCTCGGCAATATCGGCATGACCAGCATCGAGCCGGTGATGTTCGAGGGCCGGGAGATCATCCCGCTGCAGTTCCTCAAGGCCATGCTGCCGGAGCCATCGTCCCTGGGGCCCAAGACCCGGGGCAAGACCAATATCGGCACCATCGCCACGGGCGAAAAGGACGGCAAACCCCGCACGGTCTATGTGCTCAATATCTGCGACCACGAAGAGGCCTATGCCGAAACCGGCAATCAGGCGGTGAGCTACACCACCGGGGTCCCGGCCATGATCGGGGCCGCCATGATGCTGACCGGCAAATGGAAGGGCGAAGGGGTGTTCAACATGGAGCAGCTCGATCCCGATCCCTTCATGGAGATGATGAACAATCAGGGCCTGCCCTGGGAGGTTCGCGACCTGCCTGAGCCCCTGGACTTCTGACCCGGCATGGAGACCCGCGCCTCTGGTCCCGGAACCTTTGCGGGCTTTGACCTGTCGAGTGTTCCTTCCCCCTGTTTCGTGGTCGACGAGGTGGCGATCCGGCGCAACCTGACCGTTCTCAAGGACGTCGGCGACCGTTCCGGCGCCCGGGTGCTGCTCGCGCTGAAGGCCTTTTCCATGTGGTCCATGGCCGACCTTGTGGGCCAGCACCTCTACGGGACCTGCGCCTCCGGGCTGTGGGAGGCTCGCTTGGCCCGTGAATACTATCACGGCGAACTCACCACCTATTCGCCGGCCTACAAGGCGGAAGACCTGCCGGAAATCCTGCGGCTTTCGGATACGGTCATCTTCAACTCTCCAGATCAGATCGCCCGGTTCGGAGATCTGATCGCAGCTGCCCGATCAGACGGCGAGGTCTTCGAGATCGGCCTTAGGATCAATCCGGAATTCAGTGCCGCAGAGGTCGCCAAGTATGATCCCTGCCAGACTGGATCTCGCCTCGGCTTTCCGGTCACACAGCTGACCGCCGCCCATCTGGAGGGCGTGGATGGCCTGCATGTTCATGCCCTTTGCGAGCAGAGCTTCGAGCCCCTGGCCCAGATCTGGGCGTCCCTGGAGCCCCGGCTCACGCCTCTGTTGCCCAAGCTGAAATGGCTGAACCTGGGGGGCGGTCATCACATCACCCGTCCCGACTATGAGGTCGAGGACCTGATTGCCCTGGTCCGCCAGATTTCGGAACGCCACGGCGTGCAGGTCTATCTGGAGCCCGGTGAAGCCATTGCCCTGGATGCCGGCATCCTGGTGGGCGAAGTCCTGGACCTGTTCGACAATGGCATGGCCGTCGGCATCACCGACATCTCGGCCACCTGCCACATGCCCGATGTCATCGAGGCCCCCTATCGCCCGGCCCTGCTGAACGAGGCTGAAAGCGGCGTAACGGTCCGCCTGGGTGGCCCCTCCTGCCTCGCAGGCGACATCATCGGCGACTATGTTTTTGCGTCGCGGCCTGCGCCCGGCCAGAGGATCGCCTTCCTGGACCAGGCCCACTATTCCATGGTGAAGACCAATAGTTTCAATGGTGTGCCCCTGCCCGCCATTGCTCGCTGGAACAGTGGAACCGGGGCCCTGAACCTGGTCCGGCAGTTCGACTACACGGACTTCCGCGACCGTCTGTCCTGAGCAATCCATGGCGAAGCTGCTGGCACCTCCTCAGATTTTCGTGACGACGAACGACCTGACCCGAGCCTCCTACTGGTTGCACGATCCGCGATCCTGCCAGGCCCTGGCGGCACTTGGAGATGCCCTTGCCGAGGGACTGGAGGTCATACTCCACACCCCTGAC
>CAIYZB010000269.1 GCA_903930545.1 uncultured Alphaproteobacteria bacterium | reverse complement strand
GCACCGAGGACATTGCCCGGGCCCGGGTAAGCTTCCGTGATCTGCTTGGTGCCGTTATCGACGGTCACATTTGTGACAGTCTGACGGTAGCCATGGTGCTCAAGGCGTATCAGATGGCAAGGGAAGATGCTTTGCCGCGGGATCTGGCGGCAGCCATGCTAGGATGAGGGAGACATCCCCTGGGGCGTGAGGACAGCTTGAGCCAGAGACTCGAAGTCATTGATCCGTCGGCTCCGCCGCCGGTCTGGGCAGCGCTGCGTAATGAGGCTGCCCATGCAGCACAGGCCGAGCCGGCCCTGGCTTCGCTGCTCAACGCCGTGGTCCTGACCCACAATAACCTGGGCGATGCCCTGTCCTATCAGCTGGCCCGCAAGCTCGGAGACCAGGAACTGAGGGCCATGAGCCTGAGGGAACTGGCCGACGCGGCCTACCGCGCCGATCCCGGACTCGTGGACATCGCAGAACTGGACCTGAAGGCGGTCTATGAGCGCGACCCCGCCTGCAAGGGCTATGTCCAGCCTTTCCTGTTCTTCAAGGGCTTCCTGGCGCTCCAGACCCAGCGCGTTGCCCATTGGCTTTGGAATGAAGGTCGTGAGACCATCGCCCATTATCTGCAGAGCCGGATGTCGGAAGTCTTCCAGGTGGATATCCATCCGGCCACCCGGATCGGCTATGGCGTCTTCATCGACCACGGGACCGGGATCGTCATCGGCGAGACGGCCGTGATCGGCAATGACGTCTCCCTGCTCCAGGGCGTCACCCTGGGCGGAACCGGTGCCGAGCGTGGTGACCGTCACCCCAAGATCGGCAATGGCGTCCTCCTGGGAGCCGGTGCCAAGGTGCTGGGCAATATCACCATCGGCGACCACGCCAAGGTGGCCTCCGGTTCGGTGGTGCTGAAGCCTGTGCCGCCCGGATGCACGGCCGCCGGGGTTCCAGCCCGGCTGGTCAATTGCCCAACCGACGGCGAACCCTCCCGCAGCATGGACCACACCCTGGCCGAGGCGGTCTACGACTACGTCATCTGACGCCTCAGGAGGCCTCGACCTCAGAGGTGCTCATCCGGTAATCGCCATTGAGCCAGGCCACGACCTCCCGGGCTCCGGGATGGTCGATTGCCGTGTATCGCGCCAGCATCCGGCTCACCATGTCCGGGGTCAGGCGATCCAGGCCAAAGCCCTGGAACTGGGTCAGATTGCGGCACACGGCCTGCCCCAGCTGTTCGCCAAGAACCTCGGTCGCAGCGCGTTCAAGGGCGCGACCATACTCATAGGCATCACCGTCTCGGTAGCTGTCCGCCAAGGTGATGGCCGGCAGGCAGGAGAGGGTGGGTTGCAGGGCCGGGTTCACGGCATGGGCTGACAGATGTCCGGCCATTGACGCCGGGCGGCCCGTCATGGCCCGGATGTGGAGATAGGGTGACATCAGGGGTCCGTCATTGACCGGGTAATTGTCCCACAGGAAGGGCTTGCGCCTCAGCTGGGCAGTCACCCTGGCCAGGTGGCCCATGCTGTATTCCCGCGAACAGACCTCCTCGCCGGTCCAGAAGATCTCGATGGCGGGATCCAGCAGTCGGCCCAGATCCTCCAGATAGTTGTCAGGCCTCTGGCCGAAGACCCGATCAAGGATGGCGTCGTCGGAATAGTAGGACGGGCAGACGATCAGGCGGCTCGCCCGGGTCTTGCCTGAGATCCAGTGAAGGATCTCGGCCTGGTTCTTCGCCAGGTCCGGCAGATCGCCGCGCATGTCATCAAACAGGATGGCCAGATCATCCAGGCCCATGCGATCGAGGTCCGCCAGCTTGGCCGCCAGGGCGGTCTTGGCCTCGTCTCCAAAGTCCCGATAGAGCTCGTAGGGGCTCAGGCCCACCCCGAAGCGGACGCCCTTGTCCCGGCAGAAGGCGGAATAGCTGGTGAGCTCTGCGGCCTCCTCGGCCGGGTGAGGTTCCTGCCAGCGCCGGCGCAGGAAGGCATCAGCCTTGGGGGCATAGATGTGGAAGCCGTAGCCGTGGGGAGCCAGGGTGTTGATTACCCGACGCCGCTCCTCCCAGGTCCAGGGGGTGCCGTAATAGCCCTCGATCAGGCCCAGTTCGATTGCCACCTTGCTGTCTCCCCCTGTCTGTTCTGTGCAGGCTAGCCCAGGGAGAGGCGGTGTCCCCAGCTTTTTCCGGGCGAACGCTTTGCGCCACCCGGCCAAGCACGCTAGTTTCCGCGCCGCAACATCCAGCCAGGAGCTACCCGTGGACGAGAAAACCATGCGCAAGATCGAGGGCCACCTGCGTGGGACCTTCGCCAATGCGCGGATTACCCTGGTCCCGCGCCCGAGGCAGCAGGATTCCGCCGAGGTCTATATCAGCGAGGAATTCATCGGCGTTGTCTTCGAAGATGAAGATGGCGACGGCTCCTTCATGTTCGAAATGGCCATCCTGGCCGAGGACCTGCCCTGATGTCGCGGGCTGGATGGATTTTGGGGGCGGTGTCCCTGCTGGCTCTGTCCAGCCCGGCACACGCCCAGATGGGCCCGCCCAACCCCGACCTGAACCGGGACGGCAGCGTGACCCTGGCGGAATACAAGACCTCCCAGACGGATTCGCTGTTCACCCGTCTCGACGCGGACAAGGATCGGAAGATCACCCGCCAGGAATTCAAGACCCTCGAGGATCTCGCCAAGCGCTTTGGTGGAGCCAAGGGGGCGGCCTTTGCCGGCAAGGTCTGGTCTCAGTCCGATATCAATCGCGACGGCACAATCCTGGTCTCGGAAGTTGACACGGCCAGCACCCGCCGCTTTCAGCGCGGGGATGCCAATCGTGACGGTGTCCTGACCAAGGACGAGCTGAAGGCCATGCGCGCCGCAGCCCAGACCTCCACGGACTGAAGCCCACTCCGTCACGCTGCGCGTGCCACCTCCCCCAGAGGGGGAGGAATTACGCAGGACCAATTGCTCCCCCTCTGGGGGAACTGTCGGCGAATGCCGACCGAGGGGGCTAGAGCACCCCCAGCATTTCGGCGACGAGAGGATGGCGAACGATGTCGCGGTCCTTGAGGCGCACGACGGCGATATTCCCGACCGCTTCAAGTTTCTCTGCCACCGGGCCGAGACCCGACAGTTCTGGCAGCAGGTCGGACTGGTTGGGGTCGCCGGTGACCACCATGGTGGAATGCCAGCCCAGCCGGGTAAGCAGCATCTTCAGCTGCACATAGGTGCAGTTCTGCGCCTCATCGATCACCACAAAGGCGTTGTTGAGGGTGCGGCCGCGCATGAAGCCCACAGGGGCGATCTCGATGGCACCCTCGGCCATGAGGGCGCGAACCCGCTTCATGGAAAGGCGATCGGACAGGGCGTCATAGAGGGGGCGCAGATAGGGGGCGAGCTTGTCCTCCATCTCCCCGGGGAGGAAGCCGATGCTCTCGCCCGCCTCGACGGCCGGACGCGACAGGACGATACGGCCAACCCGGCCGCTTTCCAGGGCCTCAACAGCCTTGGCTATGGCCAGATAGGTCTTGCCGGTGCCGGCGGGACCAAGCGCCAGGACCAGATTCTTGGCGTCGATGGCCGCGATCATCTCTTCCTGGCCAGGAGACTTGGCCTTGATGGTCTTCAGATAGCCCTGTTCCCTGTCATCATTTGACGGGTTGAGCGGTGACCAGCCGCGCTCCACGGGGAGTCGACGGATCTTGCCGTCGTCCTGGAAATTTCCTGCCTCCATCGGGCCTTCACGCAGGTGTCGCTTTGTGGCTCGCTTGGTCATCAAGGCCTCCCATGGGGCATGAAAAAGGGGCGACGCCGCAATGGCTCGCCCCTGACGAAAGACTGACAAACTGGAATTGGACGGGCGCGCCGCCGAGTCCCTGGAGGTTCCGGGCTGGACCCGGTTCCGGGCGGATTGTCCCGCCGAAGCCACAAACGCTGCGCCATTGCACTCCGTCCTGCGGTGATATTCGTCAGGGGCCTCGCCCTGTCGAATCGTCCCGACTAAGGTGATGCTAACGTGGTTAATGACCCATTGAGCAAGTGCTCATTTCAAGGTTCGGGGAGAATTTATGGCTGTCTATAACTTGGGCAATCTGGTGCCAGACCTGCCGAACACGGACGAATACTGGATCGCGCCCAATGCGGTGGTGATCGGAAATGTGATTCTCAAGAAAAACGCCTCGATCTGGTTCGGAGCCACCCTGAGAGGGGACAATGATCCCATCCTGATCGGAGAAAATTCCAACATCCAGGACGGATCTGTACTTCATACCGACAAGGGAAGTCCCCTGACCATCGGGGCTAATGTCACGGTGGGCCACATGGTCATGCTTCATGGCTGCACCATCGGCGACAATAGTCTGGTGGGGATTGGCTCCATCATCCTCAATGGGGCGAAGATCGGGAAGAACTGCCTGATCGGCGCCAATTGCCTCATCACCGAGGGCAAGGAGATCCCGGACAATTCCCTGGTCATGGGGGCCCCCGGCAAGGTGGTGCGGGAACTGAGCGAGGCCCAGGCCATGGGACTGACCCTGTCGGCCCAGAGCTATGTGGCCAATTGGCAGAGGTTCAAGGCCGGAATGTTGGAGGTCTGACCTCCGCTTGACGGACGCAGGGGCAGTCCGGTTGGCTTGCCCAAACATTTGGAGGAACGCCGATGGCCTACGAGTTCATCAAGGTCGACCGCGAGGGACCGGTCACCATCTTCACCCTGAACCGCCCTGACGTGATGAATGCCCTGCATTCGCCGGCGCATTTCGAACTGCACGAGGCCTTCAATGCCTTTGCGGCCGATCCGGACCAGTGGGTCGGGATCGTCACCGGGGCAGGGGAGCGGGCCTTTTCGGCTGGCAATGACCTGAAGCATCAGGCCATGGGCGGCGGCATGGCCAGCCCGCCCTCAGGCTTTGCCGGCCTGACCTCGCGCTTTGACCTCAACAAGCCCCTGATCGCGGCGGTCAACGGCGTGGCCATGGGCGGGGGCTTCGAGATCGCTCTGGCCTGCGACATCATCGTGGCCAGCGAGGCCGCGGTCTTTGCTCTGCCGGAACCGCGCGTCGGTCTCGCCGCCCTTGCCGGGGGCCTGCATCGTCTGCCCCGGGCCATCGGCACCAAGCGGGCCCTGGGCATGATCCTCACCGGACGCCGGGTCTCGGCCGCCGAGGGCCTCGACCTGGGCTTCGTCAATGAGGTGGTGGCACCCGCCGACCTCATGGATGCCGCCCGGCGCTGGGCGGCCCAGATCTCTGAGCTGTCGCCCATGTCCATCCGGGCCTCGAAGGAGGCCGTCTTCAAGGGTCTGGACGAGCCCAGCCTTGAATCCGCTATCCTCGGTCAGAACCGCTATCCGGCGATCTCGGCCCTGTTCAAGTCCGAGGACTTTGTCGAAGGCCCCATGGCCTTTGCCCAGAAGCGTGCCCCGGCCTGGAAGGGTCGCTGAAGACGAATTGGCGGGGCCACACTTGTCTGTGGCCCCGCGTCCCACTATCCCGATCTGAACAGCGTTTAGGTTACACAGGCTCCCCCCATGGACAGCTATGACTACATTATCATCGGCGCAGGTTCGGCCGGGTGCGTGCTCGCCAACCGTCTGACCGAGGATGCCTCGGTTCGGGTCCTGGTCCTGGAGGCCGGTGGCAAGGACAATTCGATCCTGGTCAAGATGCCCGCCGGCGTCGGCAGCCTGATCGGCAACAAGGGCACCTATAACTGGGGCTTCTGGACCGAAGACGAGCCCAACCTCAACAACCGCAAGCTCTGGTGGCCCCGGGGCAAGGGCTGGGGCGGATCGTCCTCGATCAATGGCATGATCTATATCCGCGGCCATGCCCGGGATTATGACCAGTGGCGCCAAATGGGTCTGGAAGGCTGGTCCTATCGCGACGTCCTGCCCTATTTCAAACGTTCCGAGGCCCTCGAGGGCGGTGGCGACGAATGGCACGGCGGCGATGGCCCGCTGAAGGTCTCCAAGGCCTCCTCGCCCAATCCGATCTTCCACGCCACGGTCGAGGCCGGGGCTCAGGCCGGGCACCCGACCACCAAGGATTTCAACGGCTTCCAGCAGGAAGGTTGGGGGCCCTACCAGATGACCATCCATGATGGGGAACGCTGGAGCGCGGCCAAGGGCTACCTGCATCCGGTCATGAACCGTCCGAACCTGACCTGCATCACAGGCGCGCGAACCAGCCGTATCGTGTTCGAGGGCGACCGCGCCACGGGCGTGGAATATCTCAACGAGGCCGGGGAAAAGGTGGTCGTCAACGCCGCCCGCGAGGTCCTGCTCTGCGCAGGTGCCGTCCAGTCGCCCCAGATCCTTCAGCTGTCCGGCATCGGCGATCCCGAGGAACTGGCCAAGCACGGCATCTCGGTGGTCAAGGCCCTGAAGGGCGTCGGCACCAACCTGCAGGACCACCTCGACGTGACCCTGTCCTGGGAATGCCCCAAGCCGATCACGGCCTTCTCCCTGCGCAAGGGTCTGATCCGCACCCTGCTGATCGGGATCAATTATACCTTCTTCAAGAAAGGGCTGGGGCGCCAGCAGTTCCTGGAATCCGGGGCCTTCCTGAAGTCCCGTCCCGACCTCGACCGTCCGGATCTGCAGATCCACACCGTGCTGGCCGTCATGCAGAACCACGGCAAGACCATCATCGAGAAGGACGGCTTCACCTTCCACGTCTGCCAGCTGCGTCCCGAGAGCCGTGGCCGGGTGGGGCTGAAGTCTGCCGATCCCAAGGATGATCCGGCCATCTTCGCCAACTACCTCTCCACCGAGGAAGACCGCCGCGCCCTGCGCGAAGGGGTCAAGATGATGCGCAAGGTCGCCGCCCAGTCGGCGCTGGATCCCTATCGCACCAACGAACTCTTCCCCGGCGAGGCCGTCCAGACCGATGAGGAAATCGACGCCTGGATCCGCGACGTGGCCGAGACCATCTATCACCCGGTCGGCACCTGCCGCATGGGCAGTGCAGATGACGAGATGGCCGTTGTGGATGGTGAGCTGAAGGTCCGTGGCCTCAAGGGTCTGCGGGTCGTCGATGCCTCGGTCATGCCGACCCTGGTGGGGGGCAATACCAATGCCCCCACCATCATGATCGCTGAAAAGGCCGCCGACATGATCCGTGGAAAGGCCGCCCCGGCTCCGGACGATGCGCCGGTCTTTGACGGCGACCTGGCCGCGGCCTGATCCGAACCTAGGGAGACAGAGATGGAACTGCGCAGGCTTGGTCGTTCGGACCTCATGGTCGCCCCCCTGATCCTTGGGGGAAATGTCTTTGGTTGGACGGCCGATGAGGCCACCTCCTTCCGAATCCTCGATGCCTTCGTCGATGGCGGCTTCAACTGCGTGGACACGGCCGATGTCTATTCCCGCTGGGCTCCGGCCGGAGGCGGGGCTTCCGAAAAGGTGATCGGGGCCTGGCTGAAGGCCTCGGGCAAGCGCGACAAGGTGGTCCTGGCCACCAAGCTCGGCTCCGAAATGGGCGAGGGTATGAAGGGGCTGTCGGCCAAATACATGGTGGAGGCCGTGGAAGCCTCTCTG
>CAIYZB010000268.1 GCA_903930545.1 uncultured Alphaproteobacteria bacterium | reverse complement strand
TGGAGGTGCCGCGCTGGTTCTGGGCGATGGCCCAGATGGCACCATTGTCCTTGGAAGAGGCGACCTTCTTGCCGGTGTTGATCCGGTTCTGGACCGTCATCAGTTCGGATTGGGTAGAGTTCAGGTTCTGCAGGGCAATCATGGCCCCGGCATTGGTGTTGACGCTATTCGGCATCCGTTTGTTTGTCCTCTGTGTCATTCGACCCGCTGCCATTTTGGCGGCGGAAGGCATTCTTGCCTGTCAAGCAATCTGGAGGTGTTGTCTTGAAGAATGCTGAATCTAATGAGTCAAGATAAATACCCATATCGAGTAATATCTATTCCAAGGGAGTAAAACCCAATTAGAGTAGTAATAATCGAGTCGTTTTATTGTTGATCAACATGTCTGCTTCACTCTGACGCACCTGGATACCGGAGCGCCTCGGGCAATGTCGAATGATCAGGATCGCACGGTCAGGCGGCTGACCGCCCTGGAGCACTCTGCCTCGACCTCGCGGGTGCTCAACCTGTTGTCGATTCACAGAAAGTTCCCTGACGACCCGTCTCTGGTGTCATCGCCCTTCTTCAACAACCGGCTGCTGGATCGTGCCCTGATCCTGAAGCACCGGTTGCGTCCCCATGAGATGGGCTATTTCCGCACAGCGCGGTCCACGGCCACCAAGGTCCTGATCCCCATCGATGCGACGGACCTCAAGTTTGGAGCCCAGTCCTTCTTCGTCGGCCAGATCGATTTCGACCGCATCACTGAACCGGTCTTCGGCGAGGATCTGAAGGTGACCGGGCAGGACCGGCGGACCCTCGAGCTGATCGATGCCATGCCCTCCCTCGATCCCTTTCTGCTGAGGGAGCACCTGAGGACCAACCACATCGAGCCCTCAAAGCTCTATTTCGGGATCTCGGAGTCCGACATCCAGCGGATGTTTGCCTTTGTCCGGGAAGAGATCCTGGCCCTGGTGGTCCTGTCGGCGGGCGGAAGTTCGACGGCTCACTTCGAGGCCGGGCGCTTTGTTGAAAAGCTCCTGTCCAGCGCGCCCGATGGCGGTTTCCTGCCTCTGAAGGACACCCTGAAACTATCCCAGGCGGAATATTCCGAGGGTGTCTTCAGCTGGCGCGGCTTCCTTTATTACAAGTGGTGCCTCAGCGATCTTCGTCCCCTGATCACCGAAACGCTGTCCGAAATCGCCATTCTGCAGGGCAGAGGGCCGCGCTCGCCTGAGGCGGCGGCCTATGTTCCCGAGGCCAGGACCCGGATCCTCAACGGGATTGTGGGCTTTGCCGGAAATGTGGATCGGCTGCTGGGGGTCTATGATCATGCCTATGCCGGCCTGACCCGCGACGGCGACCCCGCCCGTTTCCGGGAGTTCCTCCTCGGAGCGCCTGCCATGTTCGCAGCCCTGGGCGAACAACTGGGGGCGGTCCAGCACGTCACCAGCTTCTGGCGCTACCGGTTCCCCAGGGGGCGGCCGCGGGTGATCAGCCATGAGGAGCTGATGGACCTGTTTCTGGATTTCGAGGACTGCGTCAATGCCGGGGACGCCGAAAGCGCGGCTCCTCAATTGCAGGCCGCGAGCTGATCCGGCTTGCCGAAAGACTGCGATGGATCTGCTGCTGATGCCGAAAAAAACATCAGGGCGTGCTCATCTTTTGGTAGTGCCAATAACTTGAATTTTCTGCGGTTTTTACTTGCCGGGTATGGGTAGGTAAACAGTCATCCCATCAGTGTGTCTTGCCGGTATTTGGCTGCTGACAAGGGTTTGCGTGAGATCAGACGGCCTGCGTCAAAATCGCCCAGTGCCTGCGAATTAACCATTCATCAAAATTTGAATTCGACCTTGGGTGGCAGTGTTTTCGTGCTGGAGTACCGCGATGTTCAAGTCCATCAAATCGAGGCTGGTGATCACCATAGCCAGCCTGGGTATCGCCCTGGCCCTTGTCGGCGGCAGTGGCGTGGTGGCTTCCTACATCGCCAACCAGAAGATCCACCTCATCCTGGATGACAGTGTCCACCCCCTGACCGAGCTCAAGGTGGTCAGCGACATGTATGCCGTCAATATCGTGGATACGGCCTGGAAGACCCGCACGGGCCAGATCAGCTGGGCCCAGGGACGGGAGAATGTCCAGGCCGCCCAGTCGCGGATTGCCGATGCCTGGAAGGCCTATTCGTCGAGTGCCATGTCTGCTGACGAGCGCAGCCTCGCCGAGGCTGCCCAGGCCCGGATGGCCCTGGCGGACAAGGCCGTAGCCGCCCTCAGCGAGGTCATGACCCGGGAGGATCAGGCGGGGCTGGAGGCCTTCACCACCCATCAGATGTATGGGGCCATCGATCCTTTGACGGATGAGGTGAGCAAACTTGTGGACTTGCAGCTCGCCAGCGCCGTGGCCGAGGGTCAGGCGGCCGCCCGGGCCCGGACGCTCTTAACCTCACTCATGGGTCTGGTCGGGGTTCTGTCGGTCGGCATTCTAGTCCTCGGCTTCAACACGGTTTTGGCGGGGGTTTCCCGTCCCCTCGTGGCCATGACCAGCGTCATGCGGCGCCTGGCGGGGGGCGATCACCGGGTCGAGGTTCCGGCGGTCGGACGCAAGGACGAGATCGGAGAAATGGCCCAGGCTGTCCTGACCTTCCGGGAAAATGCCGTGGAACGCGGGCGCCTCGAAGCCGAGGCCGCCGCCTTCCAGCAGCAGCTGGACACCCGGCTTCGTGAAATGGAGGCGGCCTTCACCGCCTCAGGTCTCGAGCAGCAGCGGGTGGTTGACGCCATGGGCCGTGAACTGCTGCGGCTGGCTGGCGGGGACCTGTCCGCCCGCCTGGATGAAACGGTGGCCGAGGACTATCGCAAGCTCCAGGAGGACTTCAACTCGGCGGTGCCCCAGCTCCAGCAGGCCATGGTCGAGATCGCTGCCAGCACGGCGAGCATCCATACCGGCACCAGCGAAATCTCGGAGGCCTCTGACGGCCTGTCCCGCCGCACCGAACAGCAGGCCGCCAGCCTCGAGGAGACCGCCGCAGCCCTCGACGAGATCACCGCCACGGTCCGGCGCACCGCCCAAGGGGCTGATCAGGCTCGCGGCGCGGTCTCCCTGGCCCGTGACGAGGCAGAGCGGTCCGGAGACGTGGTGCGCTCGGCGGTTGCCGCCATGGGACAGATCGAGGCCTCGGCCAAGGAGATCACCCAGATCATCGGCGTCATTGACGAGATCGCTTTCCAGACCAATCTCCTGGCCCTGAATGCCGGGGTCGAGGCGGCCCGTGCGGGCGAGGCTGGCCGCGGCTTTGCGGTCGTGGCCTCTGAAGTCCGGGCCCTGGCCCAGAGATCTGCCGAGGCTGCCAAGGAGATCAAGGCCCTGATCTCCACCAGCAGCAGTCAGGTCAAGGATGGGGTGGAGCTTGTGGGCCAGACAGGGGTGGTCCTCGACCGGATTGCCGGTCAGGTCCTGTCCATCAATACCATTGTCGGCGAGATCGCAGCCTCGGCCCAGGAGCAGTCCGCGGCCCTGGAACAGGTCAATGTGGCGGTCAACCAGATGGACCAGATGACCCAGCAGAACGCCGCCATGGTGGAGGAGACCACCGCCGCCGGCCACAGCCTGAGACAGGAGGCCAACAGCCTCAACCAGCTCATGGACCGCTTCGATCTGGGACAGACCGTGTCCCGACCTGCGATCCGCAGCCCGGTGGTCGTCACCCCAAGATCCTTTTCCCGGCCTGCCAGTCGCGGCGCGACGGCACTGAAGCGCCAGCCCGTTGTTGAAGAAGCCGGCTGGGAAGAGTTCTAGATCAGATCAGAGTGCCCAGCGGGTCAGCCGGATCCCTGGGCACTCGTTTGGGCCGCCGATGAACTCGATATAGGCGGCCTCGAAGGCCCGCTTTATGGCTGACAGGGTCTCGGTCCGTCCCGGCGGAATACAGTCAAACTGTTCCAGGCGCTTGATCGTCCGCGCCCCGACTCCGGACTGCTTGGCCAGGTCCTGTGAGGACCAGCGCAGGGCCCCGCGCGCACTGCGAATCTGAACACCTGTGATCATCGGTTCCCCCCGAAACATGATGATTTGATGACATTGGATTGGACTGGGTTGACCGGAACGTCAACCCAAAATGGGGATTCCCGACTGGGATGCCCAGGCGCGCCACGCCACCTGAGGCTTAATACCCACAACGGGGATAACAGTGTTCCCAAGCCCAGCGAAATCCGGGCCTGGACCCTACAATTGGCTACGGAAGCCAGCGCCAGACCTGCTCTGCTCGGGAAAATTGCACCAGAGCCAGGATAGCCAAGATGCCGACCGGTACCTCATCCAATGACACCCTCACCGGCGGTGTGGATCCCGACGTCCTCTCCGGCCTGGAAGGCGATGACAATATTCGAGGCAATGAAGCCGCCGACACCATCAGTGGTGAGGCGGGCAACGATACGCTTCGCGGCGACTCGGGCGACGATCTGCTCGACGGTGGCGATGGCAATGACAACTTCACCGAGGGTGCCGGCGACGACACCATCGATGGCGGATCCGGCATCAACCGAGTCAACTACAATACCGGGGCGACATCCGGTGTAAACGTCGATCTGAACCTTCAGGGCCAGGCCCAGAACACCGGTGCCGGCAATGATGTCCTGACCAATATCCAGTATGTGACCGGGACCAGCTTTGCCGACACGCTCAGCGGAGATGGGGCGGCCAATTACCTGTTCGGCCTGGGCGGCGATGACAGCCTGTCTGCCGGCGGTGGCGATGACTGGATCCTGGTCTCGACAGGTGCCTCGACCCTCGATGGCGGCAGCGGCGTCGACACAGTGTCCTTTGGCAGTGCTGCCGCCACGGTGTCCCTGACCCTTGTCGGGCCCCAGGACACGGGGCAGGGCACAATGACCCTGACCGGCTTCGAGAATCTGGCGGGCTCATCCAACTACTCGGCGGCCCTGAACGATACCCTGGAAGGCAGCAGCGCTGCCAATGTGCTGGCTGGTTCTGGCGGCGCCGACCAACTGACAGGTCTTGATGGCGACGATACCCTGCTGGGTGACGGCTATGTGGATCTGGCCAATGGCTCGACCGGGGCCATCACCTTCTTCGACCTCGGCGGAAATGGCACCGACACCCTGGACGGCGGCAATGGTGCTGACACCCTGAAGGGTGGCGACGGCGACGACCTGCTGATCGGCGG